>JAFAPG010000279.1 GCA_019247235.1 Acidobacteriota bacterium | reverse complement strand
TTCTATCGACATGGCTTTCGTTCGAAGAGGGGCTGGGATTTTCTGTACACGCCGACTGGATGTTATAAGCGTTGACCGTACTGCCCTTAGGATCAACATTCGAAGCGGTGGATGGCTCACCATCTAAGGTGGTCCCATTGCTCGCTTGCGGGAAGCCATGTGCCTGCCAATAGGCTGGCAGGTGACCAAAATAGTGATCGAAAGACCGGTTTTCCTGCAGCATCACGATCACGTGCTGAATTGAGGTGATGTTATGGTTTTGCGTAAACGTTGCCCCAACGCTCGCACTTTGGCCGTTCGACAATGCCAGCTGACAACTCGAGCCGCTGCACGCCCCAGTGAAAGCGCTGAAGCTATAGCCTGAGCCAGGGGTGGCGCTGAGAGAAACGTTGGTTCCTCCGGCAAAGCTTGCCGTGCAAGTGCTTGGGCAGTTAATCCCCGCAGGGGTGCTGGTAACAGTTCCGTTCCCGGTGATGGCCACCGTCACTTGGGCACTCGCGGCGGTAAAATTCGCCGATATCGACTGTGTGCTTCCGAGGACCAACTGGCAAGAGGCGCCATTACAAGCCCCGCCGAAGCCGGCAAAGTTGTAGCCAGAGCCAGCGGCTGTCGTAAGGGTTACGGAGGTTCCCTGATTGAAGCTGGCTACGCAAGTGGACGGGCAACTGATCCCAGGTGGACTGCTTGAAACCGTTCCGCTACCGGTGACGCTGACATTCAGTTGGACCAGCGGAGTCGGTGGCGGTGGCGTCGAATTCGAGTTGCCTCCGCACCCGAAGCCGGCCATCAAGGAAATGAGGAGGGCGGCGAAAACCTGATTGGATACCCGAAACAAGCAGCTAGTTCTTTCCGTCGCTCGTTAGTTGCCAACCCAAGTAGCTGGGTTGCTTTGTTCCTGAATGCCCTCTGCCCCAAAACCTCCATCTTTGGAACGCCCGATGGTGCCAGTGATAGCCACCTTAGTCCAGGGGCCCCGGTCCAACGACTTAGAAAGACCGGCGGCGCGTTCTTACCTCAGACTGGCCGATTGCAGACGAATTGGTCGGGACAGTAACAAAACCAACCCGAACGCTGGTCCGAGGCATGAATACCTTAAGCCCCCGTCGCGTTAGGACCAACCCATGACCGTGCGCAGAAGAGCTGGATCTACCCTCAGAGGCTTAAGTGGTGCGCCGCAGGTCCTGTGGCCGCATTTTTCGTGGTCTGGGTTCCCGAAGTTAGACGGGTGCTCAGAGCTCGGCCGCGGGCAGTCACGAAGGTTCGTGGTCCACGCCTACGTTCTCTAAAAAACCACGGGGACGCTGGCCCCTCGTGCGTGGGCGCTCCTTGAGCATCCCTCAGGTTAAGGGGTGAAACTCTTGGCAATTCACTGTCTATCTCAGGTCAAAGCAGCGTGAATGCCAAGAGCTCCGGAGACCTTCGGAGTGCCTTGTCTCTTGTCCACAGAAGGGTGGGCGGATTGAGAAAGATGGAAGCGATCAACTGTGCGTCGGTCAGACCAATACCAAGATTGAATAAACGGCAAGCCTCAATCCTGAGGCGCACTTCGCTTACTTGTGCCACGCCCAGCCGAGGTGAGAGGTCGAGCATCGCCAGGATCTTGGTGTGCTCGCGAAGCGCCGCCGAGCGCCAATTCTGCGATGATCCAAGAATGAATGACAATGTGCCCCCTGCTCAGAGCTTGTTGCATGTCTTTGTCGCCTGAACGGAAATGGTCGATCGAGACCGAGGTGGCAGCGAGAATCAACTTCGGCGCAACCTATTCTCGCCCTGGCGGCGCACAATGTTCTTCAGGCCTGGCATCGTGCCTCCTAGGGAGGCCAACCGGCGGGCACTCTCTCGCTCAATGAGAGCTTTAAGAGCCTCTCGAATTAGCGCCGTCTTTTCGGCGACACCGGTGAACTCCCGGGCGGTGCGTAGGAGATCGTCGTCGAGCGCGATCGTAGTCCGCATAAAATCCCTGTCATCATCCTATGATGCCCAAAAGTGTGCTTATGTGTTGCGACTCTGTCCAAGGTTGTTTTCGTGTACTCGGTAAAGTTCGGACATAGGAGGTGGCCGAAGATTCAAAAGCCTGGACTTGGGGGGAACCGGCAGCTTCTCTGTCCGGTGTGCGCGTGTACGATGGTGAGGAGCGCGTTGCCATGCGCTCAACGTCTGCCAAAGATCGAATGAACAGACTTTGCTTCAGACCAGGTACGACGCCTGTAAAATGTCACTCCCCAAACTGCTGGCCCGACACGGCCGATCATTCATTGCGCGTCGGGGCCAGTCTGCTCATTCGATTTGCTAACCAGTTTTGCTGACCAAAAAAGCTACGGGTTCGGTCCGACGCCTAATGTGCTCACCGCAAGGCCAGCATGCGCGGCCTGCTTCGCGGAGCAGAACTGTCCAGTGTCGCGCAGGCATTCGAAGGTATGGGTGAAACGCGGGTCGATGGGTGTGCCATTAGGGCGACGCACCGTGTCAAGGAATGCATCCCGCGCGATTCCTCCCTGCGTAGGGTCGGGAATTGTCGGACAGACGAGCCACACGGGACCGCCGTCGGCACCGCCCGGATCCTCCTTACCTTCAGCCGCGCAAGGAGCCGTGAGCGGCGGCTGATCGGCGGCGGCAAGACCAAACTGCGCAGGAATTCCCGGCTGTCCCTCCAGGAAGTTGAGTTCGTTTCCGGAACGAATGATGGGAGTGCCGTCTAAGCTGAGTCCGTTCTGTTTTGCTGCAGCGGCCAAGACTTTCTGGCAGTTAGCTGTCGGAACCATCTGCCCGGGTCGTCCACCAATGGCAAACTGCGTGTACCAGTGGTAGGTGATTACCCACATGCCTAGAAGATTGTCACTGAAGTAGCTGAATGAGGCGGAGTTGTCGATGCGGTTGCGGTTGGAAGAAACTCTCCAATCCTGGCGGAGCTGCGGTGTCTCGACGCTGGTCACCGGGAAGCAAGGCTGGAGTCCATCTCCCATCGTGCCGCAAGGAGATGGCGCAAGCACGCCATTGACTCGCTGCGTCAGACCTGCATAAGCCTCAAAGGCACT
Organism: Acidobacteriota bacterium; assembly: GCA_019247235.1. Classification (GTDB taxonomy): domain Bacteria; phylum Acidobacteriota; class Terriglobia; order Terriglobales; family Acidobacteriaceae; genus Gp1-AA145. The sequence goes on along the minus strand of JAFAPG010000279.1, from coordinate 1,238 downwards.
CTGACATCCGGTCGTCGGGTTGGGATCGAATGGTGCTCCTTGGTTGCATCCTGGCAGGTTACCGTTGGGGATGCCGATGATCTGCTCCAGAGTGATACCGCGCGCATTGTTCGGCGTGCCTGAGACAAGATTGTTCGGGTCGGTTGGCGTGCCCGGGACACTACCCGGAGGGGGTTCGATGGTGCTGAAGAACTTATCGCTTCGTACAAAGGCGATGATGTTAAAGAATACGTCCGGGAGACCGGTATCGTCACGGTATGCGCCCGTGGTAGCGAGGATGCGGACATTGTTATGAATTGGTGAAGTATTGGAGTTATCGACAACCCAGTTAACTCGCCCCATGGGGGCGGGCGGGCCGGTTTGCCGGAAGCGGCCAAAGCGCTCGGAGTCGGGAGTGTCCAGGATCGAGAGGTTAGCGCCATTCTCCTGATAAAAGAAATCAGCGAAGTCGAAGGGTGGAGGGTTGATTTGTTGCTCATCTCCGCTGCTCGGGCCAGCGAACACGCGTGCAGAAGGCCTGGCAATGAGCAATGCGCAAAAGCCCGTCAATGCCAGGAGGGAGAAAACATTGATTCTTTTCATTGTCCTTATCCTTTCCGGATCATCCACAAGACCGACTTGGCAATAAACTCAGGGCGGGCCATGCCGGGGCAGGCAGCCCAGAGCATGAGTGCTTCGTTGCCTATGCGAACGTTGCCGATGTGCTGAGACGTATCTTTGTCTAACCTAGGATCGAGGTTGGTGAAACCCAAGCTTCGCCGCAAATGCTCAACATCGTCCGGCTTCCCGGTTAAAAATGACCAGCCCGGTTGAGCCCGGAACATCTGCGCGTATTCTTTGAGCACCGCAGGGGTGTCGTGTTCTGGCTTCAGACTGATGGATGTCATGAAGATCTCCCGCCCGACACGGTTCCCGAGAATTTTCTGAGCTTTGGCAAGATTTGCGGTGACCGTCGGACAAATGCCTTCGCACTTAGCGTAGAAGAAGTTGATGGTGACGATTTTGTTTTTGATGAGGTCGTCATAAAAGCGGACTTCCTGGCCATCCTGGTTTTGCAGCTTTAGGTTGGGAAAGTTTCGGCGCTGGAGTAGACCTCGCGCTGATGAATCGCTCTCCGCAGCCCGCGCGGCCTTGGCGATAGGATGTCCAGCCAGAGGAGTGGCCGGCGCTAGGCTGAGGAATCCCAAAAGGTTCCTTCGTGTAACGTTTTGCATGGCGTAACCTTATCTTCATCACTG
>JAFAPG010000948.1 GCA_019247235.1 Acidobacteriota bacterium | reverse complement strand
TGTGCCACCCAAGAGCCGGGCGGAATTTCTCAACAAATTTCATCAGTATCTCGACCGGCCTGAGCTGCACGAACAGCGCTTGAGGGATGACCCCGGCTCGGAGTTTCCTAACACCTACTATCACTGGATTCACGCGGGTATCGATTTCATTTATCTCGATAACGCCACGCAAGAGCAATTTGATTCCGGGCAGATGAAATGGCTAGAGGGAGTGATTGACCGAGACGGCAGGAATGCATCCATTCACACCCTGGTTGTAGGTATGCACAAGGCCTTGCCCGACAGCATTTCTCTCACCCACAGTATGAATGAGTCCGGCACCGGCATCGTGAGCGGGCGGCGCGTCTATCGCATGCTGCTCGAGATCGAGCAGCATGCCCATAAACGAGTTTATCTGCTGGCCAGCCATTCGCATTATTTTATGGAAGGAATCTTTAACACACCCTACTGGAATTCACACGGAGGTGTTCTACCCGGATGGATTATCGGAACTGCGGGCGCGGAACGAAATCCCCTTCCCCCCGGCGCCAGCCTTGCTCGCAGGGCCAAAACCAATGTCTATGGCTACCTGCTGGCAACGGTGAACCCGGCCGGAGACTCTCCCGGATCCATCGACTTCCGCTTTGAAGAACTGGCCCGGTCCCGCCTGCCATCCCATGTGGTTGAACGGTTCACCGCGAGATTGGTGGACGAGTGCTTTGACGGCAACCGACGCGAGCTTTTCTAGAATAGGGACGCCCATTGCAGAGCCAAGTCTTTCTCAGAAGTGCTATGTCTCGGATGCGACCATGCCATGTAGTTGTTATCGAGGATGTCCTCTGTCGTTGATTTGCTGAACTTCGGTAAGTTGGTAATGCAAATGTCATTGACAATGGGAATTCCATCGCCCCGAGCGTGGTACCCGCTCACAGGCTCCATGCTATAATTTTTTGATTCTTATGCCGTTGAAAGTAAACGGAGGTTAGTATCGATAAGCGTTTTATCCGCACCAATGAGCGTATTCGGGCCCGCGAGATTCGCGTCATCGACGACGAGGGCAAGCAGATTGGCGTCCTGCCCCCTTACGAAGCCCTTAAGTTAGCCCGGGAAAAAAATTTGGACCTGGTTGAGATCTCTCCTACCGCGCAGCCGCCTGTCTGCCGCATCATGGATTACGGGAAATATCTCTATCAGCAGGAAAAAAAGGAGCGTGAAGCCAAGAAACACCAGAAGATTATTACCGTTAAAGAAGTGAAGTTTCGCATCAATGTGGACGATCACGACTATGAGACCAAGAAAAACCACGTGCTTCGCTTTCTCGATGATGGCGATAAGGTGAAGGCCACGATCTTTTTTCGCGGACGTGAGATGACACGCACTGGCTTAGGACGAGAAATTCTGGAGCGACTGATCAAAGATATCGGGGACCGAGGCGTGGTCGAATTTCGCCCCCGCCAAGAGGGCAATACCCTGCATGCGATTCTCGCGCCCAATGCCAAGCGTCCGGGCGAAAAAGCTGCGGCACCGCAGCCGCGAGCTAGCCAAGCGTAAACTCACGCTCTTAGCGGTTGACCGGGGTCCTCGATCCATTTGTCGCGCCGCTCGGCGCAAATCTTAAGTATTGGAGTTATCGTGCCCAAGCTGAAAACGCACAAAGGCGCTGCCAAGCGTTTTAAGAAGACTGCGACCGGGAAGGTGAAGCGCTCGCACTCGTTTTTACGCCATATCCTTACTTCTAAGGATAAGAAGCGTAAGCGAAAACTAGGCGGAAACGTGCTGGTAAGCGAAGCGGATACGCCGAAAGTCAAACGAATGATCCCTTACTGAGCCTCGCTCCTGACTCCGCCAAACGCCGGGAGGAGTGAAAGAACGGACAGCACCTAAGGGTAGACGTGATCAGATGATCACGCGGGCGAGTGAAGAGGCACAAATCCTGCCTTCAGCCGCCACACTCAGTTAGCAAAAAAGGAGTCGAATATGCCCCGAGTCAAGCGTGGCACTAAGCGTCGCGCGAAACGTAAAAAAATCCTCGATCGCGCCAGTGGTTACTTTCTTACTAAGTCCAAACTGTACCGATCGGCCAAGGAGGCTGTCGAGCGCGGGCTGAAATTTGCCTATGCTGGCCGACGCCAAAAAAAACGTCAGTTTCGTTCATTGTGGATTGTGCGTATCGGTGCGGCGGCTAAACTTAACGGCCTCAACTACAACCAATTCATCCATGGGTTGAAAGTCGCGGGTGTCGAACTGGATCGCAAGATTTTGGCAGATCTGGCAGTCAATGATGCCGCCGCCTTTAGAAGCCTCGCCGAGCAAGCTAAGAGCGCACTCGGCGGGGCCTAGATACCAGCTCTCGACCGGCTACTAGGGCCTTCGCCCTTACTTGCGCACTCGGATTTCACAACCCGGACGATGGTCGCTCCAACCTAAGTTCTGATCGACACCCTGCTTCGCCCCAACGAGACCTCTCGAAGACAGCAGCAGGCATTCGAACCAAGGAAAGGGCAGCGAATGGTTGCGCTCTATAAGGTTCCCAAACTCAGTGATTTCTCCCCCCAGGCCCTGGACCGGCATGTGGCCGAATTACTGGCCGCAGTTGAGGCCGAAGCCGCTGCCGTTAAAACCTCAGACACTCGCAAGGCATTTCGCGATCGGTGGCTGGCGCGCAAAGGCGGCATTCTCACTCAAGTGAATGAATGGTTGCGTAGCGCGCCCAAGGATATAAAACCGGAAGTCGGGCGACGGGTAAACCAACTCAAGCTGGAAGTCGAAAAAAGAGTTGAGTTCAAGGCCCAGCAGGTTGGAAAAGCGGCGCCTGAAAGCAGCATAGATATCTCGCTTCCCGGTATCCGCCGTCCCATTGGCGCGGAACATCCGATCACTCGGACCATGGAAGAGATCGTTCAGGTATTCGCCAGGCTTGGCTATTCCCTGGTCGAAGGACCAATCGTCGAGAGCGATTACTATAATTTCGAGGCCTTAAATTTTCCCCTCGACCATCCCGCGCGCGATACTCAGGACACACTTTTCCTGGCCAATCAGGAAGGAAAACCAGCGCGAGAGCGCCTACTACTGCGTACCCATACCTCGCCCGTGCAGATCCGCACCATGGAAAAAGTTGGACCGCCGTTGCGCATCTTGGCCGCCGGCAAGGTGCACCGCAATGATCCTCCCGATGCCAGCCATTCGCCCATGTTCCATCAGATCGAGGGCCTGGCAGTGGATTCCGACATCACCTTTGGTGACCTGAAGGGCACCCTCGATCATGCCATGAAGGCGCTATTTGGAAGCCAAGTCAAAACTAGCTTTCGCCCTTCCTTCTTTCCCTTCACCGAACCGAGCGCCGAGATGTTCGTTTCCTGCTTTATTTGCGGAGGAACAGGAAGGCGAGGGGAGGAACCATGTCGTCCTTGCAAGCGGACCGGCTGGATCGAGATACTCGGCTGCGGCATGGTTGATCCCAATGTGTTTGAGTTCGTCAAACAGCGGGGCTATGATCCGGAAAAAATCTCTGCCTTCGCGTTCGGCATGGGCGTTGATCGCATCGCCATGCTGAAGTTTGGGCTAGATGATTTGCAGCTGTTTTTCCAAGGCGATCTGAGGTTTCTAGAACAGTTTAAATAGGGGGGCTAGAGAAGCTCCGGGTTTGTTTCAGGGATACAGGTGAAAATTTCTCCTCATTGGCTACGCGACTTCGTTGACCTAACGCCCAGTGACCGGCAGATAGCGGAAGATCTCAGCCGGGCTGGCTTGGCGGTTGAAGAACTATCGGGGGAGGGCTCCAGTACCCTCTTCGAAATGGAGATTGGCACCAACCGACCGGATGCCATGAATCACTATGGCATCGCTCGAGAGGCTGCGGCAGTTTATGACCTTCCCTTAAAATCTCCGGCGGGCGAAAACGCGGCAGCCGGAGGAAATTCACCACCTCAAACTGCCACCGTCGAAATTGACATCGCCGATCCCGAGGGTTGCGCGCGTTATACGGCGCAGCTGATCGAGGATATTCAGATTCGGCCCTCTCCGCCATTCATCGCTGACCGGCTGAGGCTAATCGATCAGCGGCTTATCAACAACGCCGCCGACGCCAGCAACTACACCCTCTGGGAAATAGGGCACCCCACGCACGCGTTTGATCTCGATCTCCTCGCCGGGGGCAAGATTGTGGTTCGCCGCGCTCGGGCCGGGGAGCTGCTCACAACCCTGGATGGAGTTGAGCGGAAGCTCTACCCGGAAGACCTGATCATCGCCGACCAAAATAAACCCGTCGCTCTCGCCGGTGTCATGGGTGGTTATGACACCATGATTACCGATAAAACCAGAAACATTCTGATCGAATCCGCCTGGTTTGATCCGGTGGCAGTGCGCAAAACCGCTAAGCGACATGGACTACACACCGACGCCTCCCACCGCTTCGAACGCGGCGCCGACTTTGCGGCGACTCCCCTGGCTTGTGGGCTCGTGACAGAGCGGATCCTGGCGAGTGGCGGAGGCAGACTCCGAGGCACCCTCGATGCCATTGCTCGCGAACTGGATCAAGCACCGGTGGTTTTGCGTATTGCGCAAGTCCATCGCCTGTTGGGAACCAAGCTTCCCACCCATGAAGTCCTCTCCATTTTGAAGCGGCTGGGCTTTGAACTGGTGCCTGAGCCTGTCGCCTCGCCAGAGTTCTCGGTACGCATTCCCACCTGGCGCCTAGACGTCGAGCGTGAGATCGACCTGATCGAAGAAATTGCTCGCCTCTATGGCTACGATAACTTTCCCAATACTCTGCCCAGCGTTCGCGGTGTAATGATAGAAAACCCGAACTTGCTCAAGCAACGAAAGCTTCGTTCCCGATTGTTATCGCTTGGGTACAACGAGGGCTTGTCGCTCAGCTTCATTGGCCACCAGGACGCAGAGACCTTCTCCTCGGCACCGGTAGTTGAAATCGCCAACCCGCTCAGCGACGAAGCCTCCCTGATGCGCAGCTCGCTGGTTCCTGGCATGCTAGCGATGATGTCGTATAACCTGAACCGAGGAACGGAAAATATTCGTTTATTCGAGGTGGGGGATCTCTACCAGAGGTCGAATGGGGCTGTCTGGGAGCGCGGAGCGATATGTCTCGGAGCGACCTTGTCAGCGCTGCGCCAAGGGCTTCCTCAAGGAAGCGTTCTCGACAAAAGTAACGCGGCGTCCGACATTGATGTTTTCAGGGCTCTCAAAGGGGATATAGAGAACCTGCTCAGCCTATTCGAGCACACCTCATTGGCTTTTGATAACCAACCCCCCGATTACTATGATCCAACGCGTTCGGCTCGCGTCTGGATGGACGGCAAGCAGGTAGCTCAATTTGGCCCACTGCATCCAGAGATCGCCCTTGCAAGGAAGCTACGCCAGAAGGTCTTCATAGCCGAGATTTTCACCCTTGAACTCTATGCTCACGGCCTTCGCGAGGTTCTTTACCGAGCTCTGCCCAAGTTTCCTGGGGTGGAACGGGATTTCTCTTTCTTATTCCCGGAGTCCGTCAGCTTTGAGCAAATGGAAGGCGCCGTGCATGCCATCGGCCTCGCCGTCCTACAGAGCTTTCAGCCGGTCGAGCTTTTTCGCGGCCACTCAGTTCCACTCGATCATTACTCGATTCTTCTGCGCGCCAAGTTTCAGTCTTGGGAACGCACCCTGCGCGAAGATGAAGTCGGGGAATACTCCCGTAATATAATCTCCGCACTCCAGGGCCTAGGAGGTATTCAGAGAGCCTAATTTTCCGCCTGAAAGGGTTCCCAGGTATGTCCGCGACGGTAAAAATCATCGAGTGTCCTCGCGATGCCTGGCAAGGCTTGCAGGGGCAGATTCCGACCGATCTCAAGGTCAATTATTTGAATGCGCTTCTGAGCGCCGGTTTTAAACATATTGATGCGGTCTCGTTCGTATCTTCACGAGCGGTCCCGCAGATGTCCGACTCCGACGAGGTGTTGAAAGAGCTCGAGCCTAACCACCAGGCAGAAATTATCGGCATCGTCGTCAATGAAAAGGGCGCGGACCGTGCCATCCATAGTGGCCGGGTCGGCACCGTGGGATTTCCCTATTCAGTTTCGCCCACTTTTCTTGCGCGCAACCAGCATCAAAGTCCTGAACAATCACTCGATGAGCTCGAAAGGATTCAGAACAAGGCAGAGCAAGCCGGGTTGGATGTAGTGGTGTACATCTCCATGGCGTTTGGCAATCCCTACGGAGACGCCTGGAACCCAGAGGAAGTTGTAAGCGCCGTTGAACTGCTCGAAGCTAGCGGTGTGCGCACGATTTCTCTCGCCGACACAGCGGGGAGCGCCTCCCCCGACCAGGTGCGCAGGCTGGTTTCGTCGGTGGTTGAACGCTACGGATACCTGGAAATCGGCGTCCATCTGCACAGCCGGGCCGAGGACGCTGCCGGGAAGGTACTGGCCGCCTACGACGCGGGGTGCCGCCGTTTCGACGGGGCGATCGCTGGTTTGGGAGGTTGCCCATTTGCCCAAGACGCGCTCGTCGGCAACATCCCCACTGAGACTTTACTCGAGGCTTTGCGCCAGCGTCCAGTCGAGCTTCCTCGGCTGGAGCCGCTCGATGCCTTGCTTCGTGCCTCGAGAGAAATAGGCGCTCGCTACAGCCTTTCGCATGCCGCTGACTAACTGACCGTGCTTAGTTTCTGTTAGTCTCCGACTGGTGCCGTAGCCGGCTGAACATCTTCGACCTTCACGCGTGCAATGCGGTGACCTTCCATCTGTTCAACGGTAAAACGCCGCCCTCCGTAGTAACAGGAATCTCCCACGGAGGGG
>JAFAPG010000937.1 GCA_019247235.1 Acidobacteriota bacterium | reverse complement strand
CAACTCGCCCAGTGTTGCGCCCGTGGCGCCTTGGACGGAGCTGATCTCCGCTTTAGACACGGTTTGGGGCCGCGGCGCGAGTCCGGCGCCAGCACGATAAACTGAAGTGAACCCCTGGCGTGAGACAGCGAGTCAAGAGGGGACTTGCCGTTCAATGAAAAGTCATTGCACGACGGGGTTGATGTTATCCATTCTGAGAGCACCTGAGCGAAGGATAAGGCAACGCAGGGATGCGACCCGAGCGTCGGCTCAGGAGCCGGAATGGCTGGGGTGGCGCAAGCCGCCCCTAAGCAAACAAACGATTCTGGCCCAAGCGCGTTAAATCCCGGGGTTTCAGGGGCAGCGCCCCTGATCAAGGAAGCCTGGTTCCTCAACCTTGAAAACTTGATTCGCCTCGCTTGGGGGGATATCAGATCATTGGGCGAGCCCTCTGGATTCGTCCTGGCGCGTTTATGGAGGTCGGCGCAAGCCCAAGAATCGGAATTTTGCCGGACTTTGACCTTCTCACAGCTTTTCACGCCAACTCCTTCTCAAACTCTTCCGGCGGCCGGTATCCAAGGGCGGAATGCAATCGTTGTTGGTTGTAGACAACCTCCAGAAATTGAGCGATGCTGGACAGCGCGTCATTGAAGTCGCGATATTCGTTTCTGTAAACCTCGTCCTGCTTGAGGGTTTTCATGAACGATTCACAAGCGGCATTGTCGTAAGGATTACCCTTTCGACTCATGCTAATGGTCGCTTCGTGATCTTTTAGAAGCGCTGTGTATGCGTGACAGGCGTACTGCACGCCGCGATCAGAATGATGCACCAAGCCGGGTGCCGGCCGCCGGTTTAGCAGCGCCATGCGCAAAGCGGAGAGCGCCAGTTCGGCTTCCAGCGTTTGTCCCAGCGCCCATCCGATTACGCGACGTGAGTAAGCATCCAGCAGCACTGACAAGTAAACAAACTCCTCGCGCAATCGGATGTAGGTGATGTCGGCGACCCATAACTGATTCATCGCGGTCAGTTGTAGATCTCGCGCCAGATTCGGATATACCGGCAAGCTATGGCGAGAATCCGTGGTGGTCACAAATGCGCGTCGGCGAACGCACAGCAGATTGTCTTCGCGCAGCATACGCAAAATCCGTTTGTGATTCACGTCGAAGTTGCGCCGTTGCAACTCGGCTGTGATCCGGCGATAGCCGTAGCTGGGTGATTCCAGAGCGATCTTCTGCATCTCATCACGCAATTCCATCTCCACTGGAATGCCCGGGCGCGGCCAGCGCCAGCGATAAAAGCCGGCTCGGTTGAGGCCCATCATGGCGCACAAGGCGGTCACCGCTTTGCCTTCCCCCGCCGTTTTGTATTTACGGATTTCTTCAAACAAGCATCCGCGCCATTGACGACGGCTGGCGGGTGATGATCCCTGAAATGCTGTAAGGCTTTTTTTAAGAAATCATTCTCCATCGTGAGCTGGCCAATCTTACGCTCCAGCTCCGCGATCCGCCGTGCGTCGTCCAAACCTGGCGTATCCGCACCACGTCGGCCAATTCCCGGAAACGCCAGTTCCCCTTTCGCACGCCACTCGCCACGCCACCTTTCCAGCAGCTTCGGGCTCAGCTGATATTTCCGCGCAATCTCGCTAGTCGTCGATCCTGCATCCAACGCCCGCATCGCCGTGATCTTCAAATCGCGACTGTAAACAGCTCGGGACAAATCCATTCCTCTCTCCGTTCAATGTATTTGGTCCCTTAACTCGAGCCTGTCGGACAAAACAGCGTTTTACAAAGGTCTCAGGCTGACGGCAATCCAAACATTTTTTGGTCGCAACTCGGGTCGTTCCGAAAAATGGGATGGAAGTGGGTGGGGGGAAGAGGCGGCACAACAATGTCATCTCTATCGTTCTTCAATTAGCCTTCCGAACGAAAGTTGTTTGCGCCATCCGCGCTCAAATTGTTGCTGGCCGCATTCGATACCGGAACAGTTTGAGTAGATTGTGGGTGGTACAGATGATCTGCCACTCCGCCCGCACTTGGCTCAACCGCGAAGCGCAAAGCGCCGAAAGCCGCGCAAGTCTTTGATGTAGCCGATCACCGGCTCGACGATGGCTCGTCTCATGCGATACAGAGAACGACCGGCTTGTGTGGCTAGCTCAGCCACGCATTCGTTGGGCTTGTGGATTATTACTCATTTGCCTTGGACGGAGGGTTTTGAGCGCGGCCGACCCATCTGGCGGAACCAGAACCTGAGCGCCGCTCTCAATCGCTTTTTGCACGGTTTCGGTATCCCAGTAGCCGGCATCGGCGGTAACCACTGCGGGCCGCTGACCAGCGTTGCGTTCGGCGCTCTCCATCATCGCCGATAGCTGACCCCGATCTAACACGTCTTGTGTCACTTCTGCCGCAACGATCACCTGGGTTTCCGCATCCACCGCGAGTTGCGCGTTATAGGCCTGAACCATACAACTTCGCCCGTTGTCGTGCATCTGTCGTGAATCGGGATCGGTGAGATTTTGCGCACGCGAAGGACAAGCCGCGTTGCGAAGCGCTCGATAATATCGCTTCCTCTCTTTATGACAGTCTTTGGTGTGAAGCGCCGGTTCTTCGCCTTTGCGCGGGCGCCCGCGTTTGCCGCGGCTGGACCACTCCCGCGAGGCGATGAAGAGTGGCGGGCAGACGCCGGCGGCGAAGCGCAAGATTATCGTCTACATCGCAACGAGCGCGGACGGGTATATCGCTCGTCCTGATGGGAGCGTAGATTGGCTCAATCGGCCCATGCCGAAGGATGGATATGGCATGACCACTTTCGCGCGCTCGATCGATACGATTCTGTGGGGGCGCAAGACGTATGATTTCGCGGCAAAGATGGGGGGAGTCAGCGGTTATGGCAAAGTCAAACACTATGCGTTTTCGCGCCAACCTCCCTCAGATCCGCTGCCGGGAGTCGAGTTTGTTTCCGAGTCGATCCCGGACTTCGTGGGCAAGCTCCGGGTGCTCCGAGGCAAGAACATATGGATGATGGGGGGTGCCGGGATCATCGCGTCGTTCCTGGACGAAGGCCTGATCGATGAATTCTCGATCCATGTCATTCCCGTAATGATCGGCGAAGGGATCCCGCTCGTTGCTCCTCGCCATCGGAATATCCCGCTCGAATTGATTGCCGCGCGTTCGTTCCCAGATGGCGTCGTGCACTTGCACTACCACGTTCGACGCTAACCGAGAATCAAGCAGCAGCTTGCGAGGCCCGTGCGGCCGCGACAGCTGCCAGGCGATCGACAGATTCCTGTTCGGGCACGGCGGAGTGTCCCCGAACCCATTGCCAGCGGACCTTGTGCCGTTTGCTGGCCGCAATCAACTCCTGCCAGAGAGCCTGGTTCCGGATCGCCGGGCCATTACTCGATCGCCAGTTGCGGGCGTTCCAGAGGGGAAGCAACTCCGTCATACCTGAAATCAGATAGCGGCTGTCGGACACGACAACGATGTCGCTTGCGGACGGAAACGACTTCAGTCCTTCGATCGCCGCGCGCAGCTCCATACGGCTATTTGTGGTGTTTTGTTCTGTACCGGACTGCTCGCGGAGGAGGCGTGCGCCCTGCCAGACGCGATAGGCCCAGCCGCCCGGACCCGGATTGCCCAGGCAGGAGCCATCGCAATACAAAAGGTATGGTCGTTCCAATCGACACCGTCCCGCGATAAAAATGAGGCGAAAGCCCGCCGAGTATTGGTTATACCCGGCGGATGCAACGGATGCAAAGAGCCCGCAAAAGCGGCTTTTTTCTACACAGACTATGCTTTCGCGAGGTACAACGTGGCGGTATCCTGCTCCTGCCCGAACAGCGAGTCCAATTCGACATTGACCGCGCCTTCAATGCGAGTAGCCTTCATAACGCCGTCGAATTTCAGATCGACAGCTCCGAGCGGCAGGTTGGTGTGGCCGAAAAACACGACTTTGCCGTCCTGCACGGAGCCGGACGTGATGGGAATTTGGACGGTGCCGGCGCTCGGATGATGCAATGTGACCTGTCCGGTGAGCGAAGCGCCGGTCTGCGCCAGCAGAATCTCAGCCGTGCCGTTCCAGCCGCGGCCGTTTCCCTGACTGGCATGGACGGTCGTGGTGTAAGTGCCGCTGATATCCGGCTGCGGAAAACAGCCGGTGAGAAAGGTGGTTACTAGGATGAACAACCCGATGACCACCGCAAACGTGATTCGTTTCATG
>JAFAPG010000068.1 GCA_019247235.1 Acidobacteriota bacterium | reverse complement strand
ACCACCTTGTCCCCGGTCTTTAGTTGGCCTAGCATAGCCTGCCACTTCTTTTGACGACGCTGTTGCGGCAGAATTAAAACCAGATAAAACACGGCAAAGATAAAAATTAAGGGGGCAATTCCCAACCATCCCGGGCTGCCCGCAAGCTGCATTGCCATAAGAAGGACCATGTACATTGGATGACCGTTATCGCCGCTCTCACCCTACAAAGCCGAGCGCATTGGTTGCGCGCGATCCAAGCCGCCTCAACGCAATACGATTTGTCGCGGAAGTTGCTGCCTATTCAGAACCGGACGTTCCTGACAACGGGATGGCAAGCCGGGCTACTCTCGACTGCCCGCAGGAAAATGCAGGCACTCCCAAGTCAAATAGAATGCCGGAGGCGCCGCACAGTGTCAAGGTAGAAGCTGAGGTTGTGAACGCTGTTCAGGGTTTGCGCAACCAGCTCATTCGCCATGTATAAGTGGCGCAGGTAGGCTCTCGAATAGCGCCGGCATACGCGGCAGGAGCAGTTGGGATCAAGTGGGCTTTCCTCGCCTGCATAACGCGCTTGCTTGATCGAAATTTTGCCTTCGGAGGTAAACAGCAACCCATGCCTTGCGGCTCGCGTGGGTAACACACAATCCATCATATCGACTCCCAGCCTGGCGTATTCGACGATCTCCTCTGGCGTTCCTACCCCCATGAGGTAGCGCGGCTTGTCCGCAGGCAGCCGTTCGAGTGTGCGCTCGACCACCTCCCGGGTGAGTGTCCGAGGCTCGCCCACGCTAAGTCCGCCAATGGCATAGCCATGGAAATCAATTTCAAGCGTTCGCTCAACCGACTCTCGTCGCAGTTCGTGGTCCATTCCTCCTTGAACGATTCCAAATAACGCCTGCCTGTCGCCTCCTGGTTCGGCCCACGGCACTCGATCCTTTTGCTGGTCGAAGTACTTCTTGCTGCGCTCCGCCCAGCGCAGCGTTAACTCGATCGATGCCCGCAGGCGCTCGGCGTCTGCCGGATACTCAGTGCACTCGTCAAAGGCCATGATGATATCGGCCCCGAGATCGATTTGCGCGCTGATTGCGTTCTCCGGGCTGAGAAATTGAGGCGAGCCGTCCAGGTGCGAGCGAAACAGGACCCCTTCCTCACTCACCTTGCGCAACGCGCTTAGGCTGAACACCTGGAAACCGCCCGAATCGGTCAGGATTGGTCTCCGCCAGGACATGAATCTTTGCAGACCGCCCAGCATGCGCACCTGGGGAACCCCTGGTCGCAGATAGAGGTGATAGGTATTGGCGAGGAGAATCTGAACTCCCAGCTCTTCGAGCACATCCTGAACCACGCCTTTTACCGTGGCTTGGGTTCCCACCGGCATGAACACCGGCGTCTCCACCTCCCCATGTGGAGTAATCAGGCGCCCTCGTCGCGCCCGGCCAGACGTGCGCTCAATCTCAAAGCGCATGGTCATCGATTTTACGGGATGCCGCGCCTGCTCTGTTGCACCCGTCCTTTGAGCTGTCGTGGGCTTCCATCTCTCGCGCTCGATCCTCGCCGCCCGGCAAGGCGGAATTGATGACGACTGTCAGGCTTCCGCTCTATGAAGATATCGACAATTCGAACGAGCGATGGCGCGCATGGATCGCGCGGGCGGCCGCGGGTAACTCCGTTCAGAAATGCGGATCAGCGGATCAGAGGATCGGGCCTATCGAGATGCAAATGCCAACATTTGTCAGTAGATGCCGTGAGCTCGCTTCCATCAGCCTCAGCCTATCGCCAGATCTACGATTTCGGCGTCAAGGTGGTGAGCGTGCAGGCGGATCTTTCCAATAGTTACTGGTAGGCGGAAGCGGCGCGGACCAGCGCTGCCAGGATTGAAGTACAACACGCCGTTTTTTATCTCCTGTTTCGGAACGTGGCTGTGACCATAAATCACCGCGGAAAATCCGCCCGCTTCCGGCTTGATATCAAGCTCGGCCAGGTTGTGCAGTACGTACAACGAGATGCCTTCGACCTCGAGCGTATTGGTTGGCTGAATCTTGGTGGCCCAAAGGCCATGGTCGACGTTGCCACGCACCGCGCTTACCGGAGCCACTTCCTCCAGGCGATCGAGCAAGCTGGGATCCCCGATATCTCCGGCATGAATGATGTAGTCAGAGCCTCGCAGCGCCTTGAGGGCCTCCGGGCGTAACAAACCGTGCGTATCAGAGATCACGCCGATGACCGCGCCCTTCTGAGCTCGCGCAATCACCCCATGAAACTCCCCCATACGGTCATCGGGACCGCACCAGCGGTAAGACCAGGGCCGAGGGATGCTCGCTATCGTGATAAATGAGGTTGGTGGCGGAGACGAACTGCTCTTGTAATTTGGTGTCGCTAGTTCGAATGTAACGCGTGTTGCCCATATTCAGGTTGCGATCGAAGCGGGGAAAGTTGCTGCTTGAGACCTCCGGACGAATGCGGTGGCCTTTTTTGAAGACGTTGCTGGTCGCCCAAAGATCAATGCTGAACTGATAAATCTCGCCCGGCGTCAAAAGCTCCGGCTTTTCCTGGGAAGCCCGATAACGCGCGCGAACCAGGCCTTCACTTAAGTTCTGAGCGAAGCCTTCCGGCCAGACATCGACCAGCTTGCCCGTGAAATCGGTATCAACGGCCGAGGATTTCGCATAGAGCTCAAGCCGCAAGGGCCCAGTAACCTCGGTATCTTCTGAAAGCGGAGCAGTCGAGTACACCAGTACGTCGTCGCGCGATTCGACCGAGCGCTGATCGCGAGGACCCGCTGGCCAGTGCAGGGGATCGCAGCATAGTGGCCCACCTACGGTAGGCGCGGGATTGGCCGGGTCATAGACGTATTGATCGGGCCCTTCCTTACCCGGAGCTGCGGTTGATAGCGTGCCATTTCCACGCAGAGAGTTGGCCTTTGCCGCAGAATGCAGGTAATACTTTACGCTCTCGGCTCGAGCCAGCGGCCAATCCTCTTCCTCGCGCCACTGGTTCGCGCCCAGGACAAAAATCTTGACCTTTTTCGTCGAGGCAAAGTCGTTCTGGACCCCTTTGAACAGATAGTCGTACCAACGCAGGGCTACATCGTCTTGCTTCTCCTCGGCCGCAGGACCAAAGTCCACGTCTCCCACCTTGGGTCCTCGCCCCGAGTGACCGCCAATGGTGACCATCAATTGTTGGCCTTGGCGGGCAGCTTCGCTTGCGCCGTGTTGTTTGATGCCCAGGTAGTTGCGCAATGATCCGCCGAGGAAAATGTCGTACCAGGCGGCCACATGCAATGCCGGTACCGCGATATCGGAAAAATGTTCTTCAATCGAAATCTCTTTCCAGTAGGCATCGTAGCTAGGGTGTTCAAGCCAATCGCGAAAGTAAGGAGCGAGCGTGAGAGTCAGCTCGGTGTCGGAGGAGCCGGGCAGAGTGAGCAAAGGGTATTCGGGTAGCGGTAGCTTCCAGATGCCATTCAGGGCGTTTGTGTTCTTCGCAACCCATCGCCCGAGAGTGTTTTGCACCAGGCCCGAGGTCCAGGATTCATTGAACCATTGCTCAAACGCGCCTCCCTGATAGGTCCAGCCATTATGATAGTTGCTGGCCGTCACCACCGGACAGATGCCGGCCAAATGCGGAGGGTGCGCGATGGCCGCCAGCATCTGAGTAGCTCCCACATAAGAACCACCAAACATTCCCACCTTCCCATTGGCGTAAGGCAATGCCGCCGCCCACTCAATCGTGTCATAGCCATCGCTCGGCTCATTTTTGAAGGTGTACCAGTCGCCCTCTGACGAATAGCGACCGCGCACGTCCTGAATGATGACAACATAGCCACGCGCTGCGGCCTTAAGTCCAAAATCGAAACCCGCGTTTTTGTCGTATGGCGTACGTTCTAAAAGCACCGGGAACTTGCCATCGGTTTGGGGGCGATAAATGTCCGCCCTGAGAGTCACGCCATCGCGCATTTTGACGGCCGCGTTGCGCTCGTAGAGTACGGGAAACTGATCCGCGGCGCGAAGGGGCAGGGTAAAACAGAGAGCAAGCAAAGTGAAAAAGACATAAAGCTGATTTCGCTTCATGGCCAATCTCCGGCATCCTTCCACTAGAGTACGGCTTGAAGGAAGTGGTTAAAGATACCAGAGTTGTGAAAGTTCCGTACGGTTTACGCTTCTTCTACTTTTGGATGGGTGCCTTCGACGAGCGAGAAAATGAGCCAGATGGAGCCGACATCGCTCTCATGTCCGCTCCATCGCTCACATCTGTTCAGCAAAGCACGCCACCTCCCCCATTACATCGACAGAAGCCGGTGAAAGAACGTGCGATAACGTTGAAAGGCCACCCGTAGATCCTCGGTTGAGACCTTATCCCCCTGGTCCCACTGTTGTTCAAGCTGGGTCCTTTCTTCTGAAAAGATCTCGGCCAGTCGCTTCATAGCCGAGGCCACCAGACCATCGGCTTGCTCGACCGCCCGCCGGGGCTCGTCGACAAACGCCGTCTGAATCTCGCTCCAGCGGGTGCGAAAGTTGGACAGCTCGTCGCTAGGGAACAACGGGGTAGTCTGGGTATCAGAGCCGGTCGGGGTGCGCTCGCTGACCGAACGTTCCGAGGCCACCGGCTTCGGTCCCGCAGTCTGGTCGGATGGTCCAGTTCTGGCAACGTCGGTGGTGGTGAGTTGTTCTTCTGCCGTGTCCTTCCTCAAAGGTACCGCCATCATGCCTCCTTTCTTCGCAGCTCGTTTTCACCGAGCAATTGTTCAAATAGCGAACGGTAATGAACCATGGCTTTGCGTAAGTCCTCGGTTGTAGCCTGCCCGCGGCCCTGCCGTAAAGCGATATCGTGAGCAGCCCGATAGTTGTCGACGACCAAGGGGTGATCGACCGAGACATCAGCGGCGCGCTGCTCAAAGTCGGCGATAGGATACCCGCGAGACTGCATCACGTCGGTCACCAAACTATCGGCCAAGGTGACCGCGCCCCGGGGATCATCCACAAAGCGAGCTTGCACTTCGTTCCAGCGCAACATATAGCTGGCCCGATCGTTGGGCGAGAGTGAACGGATGTTGAGCTTCTCGCGATGCTTCTGGCGGAATTCGAGAACTCTTTCTCCTTTCCGCACATCCCCTTCGCTTGAAACTACGCGATCGTACTCCGGCCCGAAGCGCTCCCGAAGTTGTTGACTGCGGCGCTTGCGTCGAGCCAAGGCGATGCTCCCAGCGGCCACGATAACTACAACCACGAGAAGCAGCACCAGAATCTGAGCTGAATTCATGGGCTCTGTCCTCCTTCGAAAAATCGCGGTTATGGGATTCTCCCCGCGCGGAGGATGTTGCACATGAGAAGCTCCGAGACGCAGGACTCGGTCGTAAGCCGCTGGCTTCAGCTCTGGCTTTTCACAATCATCTATGGTGACGGCCAAGAGCGGCTCAGCTTAAGAGAAGATAGTGCTGAAAGGAAAACACTTCAGTGGGTCCGTTACAATTCGAGGTTCGTGGCCCGAGTAGCTATCAGTTTGGTTATTTTTTGACAGAACTCCTGGGCGCTCATATCCTGGGTTTTCTCTTTGCCCCTGCTTCTCACGTTCACGGTCCCGGCTTGAACCTCTTTGTCTCCAACGACCAGCATGAAGGGAACGCGTTCGAGCGCGTGCTCGCGAATTTTGGCATTCATCTTCTCGCTGCGCGGATCGACTTCGGCCCGCACGCCAACCTCGGCCAGCTGAGCTGCCAACCTGTTCGCGTATTCGACATGACGCTCAGCAATAGGAATTACGACCACTTGCACAGGCGAAAGCCAGACCGGGAAGGCCCCAGCATAATGCTCAACCAGCACGCCAAAGAAGCGTTCAATCGACCCATACAGGGCGCGATGGACCATGAGGGGCTGTTTTCGGCTGCCGTCTTCGGCGACGTACTCGAGTTCGAAGCGGGCCGGCAAATTAAAGTCAAATTGCACGGTGGAGAGTTGCCACAGGCGGCCGATCGCGTCCACAACTTTCACGTCGATCTTCGGACCATAGAAGGCTGCCTCTCCAGGGATCGTCTTGTACTCAATCGAAAGCTGTCGTAACACGTTCTCGAGCGACCCGGTGGCCAGATTCCATTGCTCTTCGCTGCCGACGAAGTTCTTACGGTCGTTCGC
>JAFAPG010000891.1 GCA_019247235.1 Acidobacteriota bacterium | reverse complement strand
ACGCTGCAATCATTGCTGCCTCGCAAAAGGTGGAACACTATGAAATTGCCTCGTATGGAACGGCGCGCACCTTTGCCGACTTGCTAGGCGATGATGAGGCGGCCGAGTTGCTCGAACAGACGCTCGAGGAAGAAAAAGAAACCGATCAGAAACTTACGAGCTTGGCTGAAAATATTAATGTTCAGGCGAGCGAAGAAGGCGAGGAAGCAGAGTCGGAGAGCCGGCTCGAGCGGGCGAAGCCCAAGACTACCAGCCGCAAAAAGCGAGTGGCATAAGTCAAGCAAGTAATCGAGAGAGTACTAGACGGCAGCCTGGGGTTTCGAGCTGCCGTCTTTTTTGTCAAGCTTGGTGCTTGCTATCACTCGATGCCGGCCTGAACCACGTGCACAATGTTATTGCGCACGGCGTAGAGAACTAAATCGCTCACAGAATGCAGTTGCAGTTTGCGCATGATATTTGAGCGGTGAGTTTCGGCGGTCTTAACGCTCAACCCCAGAGCGACCGCAACTTCCTTGGTGCTCTTTCCTTCGGCGAGCAGCTGCACGATTTCCCGCTCCCGTGGGGTTAAACGATTCCGGCCTGTGCTTACGGGGGTTCCCGGAGTTCCGCCCTTGAGGTATCCCTCAAGCACCATGGCCGCGACCTTCGATGTGAAGTATGTCTTGTCGTGCCGTAGCGCTTCAACGGCCGCCACCAGGTCGCGAGCGGCGTCAGATTTTAAAAGAAAACCCCGAGCTCCGGCATTCAAAACTTCGCGCACCACCTGATCGGAGTCATGCAGTGTAAGGATCAGCACGCGCGCTTGCGGATTGGCTTTGAGAATCTGCCGGGTAGCTTCTAGCCCATTCAGGCTCGGCATGCCAATGTCCAAAATAACGACATCCGGCTTGAGCTGCAGGGCCTTCTCGACTGCCTCGCGCCCGTCTCCCGCCTCGCCACATACTTGCCATTCCGGTTGCGCTTGCAGCAGAGAAACTAAGCCTTTGCGAACCACCTCATGGTCGTCTGCAACCAGTATGCGGAATGCTGCCATAAAACCCCCCCTTGTCATTCATCGCTCGCTCAGTAGAGATGTCAGTCTAAACCTTGCATCAGAATTGCCAAAGTGAAAAGCTGGCATCTCAAACCACAGCCGCACACCCCTGACCTCATCAGTATAATTCCTGCCCACCAGCATGTCAGAAGGCTGCCGCGACTTTAGGTTGGAATTAATTTGTTCGTCCTTCAGCATCGTTTCGCGTGCAGCACGTCGGGCGGCGCGGGCGCGTGCTCAGAGGCGCGAAAGTTTTGCTCATCCAACGATACCAGCTTGAGACCACGTGCCGGCTCAAGAACCAAGCTCATGCTAGTTGCGCAGCGACCACAGAGCCAAAAGTGTACCGTCTCACGTTGCGGTTTTTCGTCGAACGGAGCCGACCCCTCATCACTGGCCGCCAAAGAAATCGAAACCACCTCGAACTGAAAAAGCCTGCCCTCGGAAAACGAGTGCAGCGGGCGGTTACAATGCTCATTGATACAGCGTGCTAGCATATCCACTTCCAACATGCAAGGGACAGGACACTTTACAGCGAACCTCCTACCCCTCCAATACAGTTCCCACTGTATTTTTTCCGGATTCCTCAGGAACTTTCCTCATTTCTTCGCTGCATAGGAGGAAAAAGTCGCTGGTCCAAGCCGATCCATCAACGCCTATGAATCACGGCGACGACCAGGTGCAGGGCAAAGAAGGAGGGCCGCCCCTCATCTGACCATTTTATCTGACCATGCGAGGTGCCTCGATGCAACGGGAACAGTTCACCAGCGCAGCTCCGTTTTTGCCCCCAACTCTTACCATCGAAAGCGTGCGTCGAGCCGCGTCCGGCTGCCAAGGTTGTGACTTGTTCCTAAGGGCCACCCAGACGGTCTTCGGCGAAGGAGCGAGTCGGGCGGCCGTAATGCTGGTGGGAGAGCAGCCCGGTGACAAAGAGGATTTGGCCGGACACCCTTTTGTGGGGCCCGCCGGCAGAATGCTCGAGGAAGCCCTGGCGGCCGCCGGTATTCTGAAGAGCGAAGTTTATATCACTAATGTGGTAAAACATTTCAGTTGGTCACCCGACGCGCGAAGCAAGCGGCGGATTCATAAGAAGCCACGCTATTCAGAGATTCAGGCCTGCCGGCCGTGGCTGGATGCAGAGATAGCCATTGTCCAGCCCCGAGTGATTGTATGTCTTGGAGCGACCGCTGCCCAAGCCTTATTGGGAAGAACCTTCAGCGTGACCCGTCAGCGGGGAGAGTTCTTGGCTTCGAACTTGGCCGCCCGAGTGATGGCCACAGTGCATCCTTCCTCGATTTTGCGGGCACCCGACGAGCCAGCGCGGCGAGAGCAAAAAGCGATGTTCATTCGCGATCTAACGCGAGTGGCGGGAGAGCTCCGTAGACTCCCGAAAGTCGCCTGAAGGCGCAGCAACGCTTAACAGGCGTTTACAGTTTTTCTTCCGCTTCTGTACCCCCTAGTTCCGATACAGCCAGCACCGTTTGGCCGCTAGTGTCTACAGGTGGTGTCTGCCTGAACGATGAATTCACCAGCACACGCCGTTGCCCCACCTAAGTTTGTCGAGTAATCACATGCGCGGGTTGCACAACCACCTTAGCGTATGAAGTTGTTGAGAAAAGAAGGTGAGTCATGTCGAATCTGAAGCGCAGTGTGGCCCGCAAGCTGCTCGTTGGCGGCGCTCTGGTAGGGGCAACCGGTCTGGCTGTTGGCGCTGGCGCTGCTTTCGCGCTGATCTCTGGCTATTGGGGTATTCGACAGAGCTTCCGTTACCGGCTCGCCGGTCGCGTGGTTTTGATTACAGGGGGGTCGCGCGGACTTGGCCTGGCGCTCGCCCGGCAGTTCCTGCGTCGGGGCGCGAAGGTTGCGCTTCTGGCACGCGATCCGGAAGAGCTCGAACGGGCCAGGCAGTTGCTGGCGGGAAAAGGGGCGGTTTTCGTACGCGCGTGCGATGTGAGGAACCAGGCGCAGGTGGAAGAGGCAGTTCGCGACGTTCGTCAGCAGTTGGGGGACATCGATGTTCTGGTAAACAATGCGGGCACGTTGACGGTCGGCCCCATGGATACCATGACGTTAGAGGAGTATCGCGAGGCTCTGAACATTTTCTTTTGGGCGCCGCTCTACACTACGGGTGCGGTTTTACCCAGTATGCGACAGCGCCGTCAGGGCAGAATTGTGAATATCTCCTCGATCGGCGGCAAAATCGCAGTACCTCATTTGCTTCCCTACTGCGCGGGTAAGTTCGCCCTATCCGGGTGGTCAGAGGGGCTACGAGTCGAAGTGGCGAAGGATAATGTCTCTGTCACCACAGTGTATCCCGGCCTAATGCGAACGGGCAGTCCGCGAAATGCCGACTTTAAAGGCAATTACCGGGCGGAGTATACCTGGTTTCTGTTGAGTGATGCGCTGCCTGGTCTTTCCATTAACGCCGATCGCGCCGCGCGTCAGATCCTTCTTGCCTGTGAATACGGCAAGTCCCAACTAATCATCTCCCTACCAGCAAAAATCGCGATTAAGACACATGCTTTGCTGCCAGGCGCCGCTTCTCTGGCGTTACGTGTTGCTAACCAACTATTGCCCCATGCCGGGCAGGCAACGGAGAAGAAAAAAGGCGGACAAAGTACTACGCCCTTAACAGAATCCTGGTTGACGGCCCTCGACCAGCAAGCGGCCGAGAAGAACAATCAGGTCTCCAATCCTATTCCGGTGACTTTATGACGATTACTACCGATCGCGCGCAGACAATGAGCGCAAATGCAGAACAACACGCCGACCCCTGGTCGGCAGCAAATCTGGAAGGCGCTTTAACGCTAGCTGCCGGCGCGGCACTCACCGGTCTAGGTATTTGGCGGCGGGGCTGGATAGGCGCCGCATTGGCCTCGGGGGGAGCTTGTCTACTGTTTAGCGGGTCGAAGAATATCCGTCGTCCTTACCAGGGCAGTGTGCGAGTTGCTATGACCATCGGCCGAGAGCGCGAGGAAATTTACGATTTTGTCAGTAATGCGGAAAACTGGCCAAAGTTTCTGGCATCGCTCCGTATCGATCGCCTTGAGGCTAGCCGTCTGTCGCTGGTAATCGGCCAGCCCCCTCAACTTAACGTCGATTCCTATTTTCGAATTACCGATCACAAGGCGGGAGAATACGTCGCCTGGGCCTCCGAACCGGAAGTGTTTGAGCACCGCGGCGTCATTCACTTCAGGAAGGCGCCGGGCGATCGCGGCAGTGAAATCAGTGTAGCCCTCGAATACAAAGCGCCCACGGGTCCACTTGCGCGCTCGATGGCTTCACTCGTGGGGTGGAATCCCGAGCAAGTGGTGCGTGAGAGCCTGCGTCGCTTAAAGCAGTTGCTCGAAGCGGGGGAGATTCCTACGACAGAAGGACAACCGGTGGGAGCGCGGGGAACAAAAG
>JAFAPG010000506.1 GCA_019247235.1 Acidobacteriota bacterium | reverse complement strand
AAACTGCATGTCAACCCGCTGGTCGGGCGCATCGGCCGGAACGTCTTCAGGGTTCTTCACCACCTTCAAAATCTGGTCCCGCGTCAGGAACAGGGCAATGTTGAGGGCCAGCTCATCATCGCGGACAGCAGGGTTGAACGCCTTGTTAGCGAAGCCACTGGCAGGTTGGACGCGCAGCTGCCCTGATAGGTGCAGAGCCTCCATGTGCTTCCGCTGCCCGAACTTGATGAAGACCTGGCCGCGCGCGAGGCCCTTTTCCGACATGACCTTCGCCGCCTTGCGGGCGAGCTCGGATACCAGGTCAGGAAAGGGCTCCCGGTGCAAAATGTCCCGCGTGAACCCCGAAGGATAGGGACCATGCCTGAGTTGCATCTCTTCCAGCACATGGGTCCATTTCTCATTCCAAATGGCGAAAGCGTCATCGATTGGCGGGACGCTGACTTTACCCTCCGGCGTTAGCCGCAGCATGTTGAGGAATACGTCTCGAATGCGGACATTCAGTTCGTCCTGTGTGAGATGACGCATGTAGCGGTTGCGGTCGTAATGCCGCCTGATCTGAATATGCCGGGGTAGTCCTGCGCTGCTCATTGTGTGATTCCCTCGGCTCTATCATTGGTCGATCCGGGTGCCAACCAAAGGTCAATCGTTGATCATGTCAAACAAATGGTCGTCGGAAGGCTCGACTGCGGTTTCCGCTCTCATTCGGATTATGCGCTTACCGTCATTGTGAATCGTTTTTGTTTTTATTGTGGGCCGACTCTGACCCAGAGTAATTGCCTCCGCTTCATCCCCAAAAAATCCGACCAATCGAAGGCCCTGGTTCCATTCAATGGCCCATGCCCAAAGGTTGGGCTTATCATTCATTTCGCGAATCCAAGCCTTGTAGAAGCCGGCGGCAGTCTGCACATGCAGGATCTCCCGTCTGTGTTTGGTTATTTCCTCAAACCAACGGATCACCGGATTGCCCCAATCCGACCGTCGCACTGCTAACAGCGGATGAAATCCATCCCCCCACCAATTGCCACGACGATCTAAAGGGCGATAGGTGAGAAAATAAAAGAAGCCCAGCATTTGGAAGCACGCCAGGTCAAACAACCGCTTTTCCGTGACCTGAGGCGGCATATTCAGAGTGAACGTCATAGTTGCTGGACCAAAAGCGCCCTTGAGCACAAGTGGTTTTTCACCCTCCGAGACCGGCTTACGAGTATTCCGACTCAATGTCTTTGTCGCGCGTCGATCAATTTCAGCGCGCATCAACGCGGCATCCGCAGGCTCGATACCGGTCGGATCGACATGCATGCTTATAACGGAGATATCATTTTCTAAGTCTGCCTTAAGACCATTGCACTTCTCGCAAGCCTGGAAAATCAAATTCCATGCTTCCGCCATCTTGCCCTTAGGTACAAAGCGCCGCCCCACGACGTGCTCCTTTGTTCCAGGACATTCATCACCAAATACGGCCGCGCAATAGGGGCATGTCCCGTTGTCGAGAACAGTGGGCTGGCTGGCAGAAACTTTCGTGTGATCCTTGACCGAGCCGGTTGGGCGTGCAGCGGACGCCTCGTCTTGTGTACCCTCACCCGATTCAGCATTCTCAGAATGGGATGCGGTCATTTAGATAGAGCTTTTCTAATCTGCTGGGCACGTCGCTTGACCCCGACCTTGGGGTCATTCTGTAGAGCCTTGTCATAGCAAGCCAAAGCTTCGACCAGATCACCGCTGCGGTCATAACACTCACCCTGAAGGCGCAGTCCCCAAGCCTGGCTCCAAGCTTCGCGAAAGTCCTTTCGCCTCAGGCCTCGATCACAAGCCCCCACTAGTTTGCGTGCCAACTCTTTTGGCAGCACCTGTGGCGCCTCATTCAAAACTGTCCCGATAATTCTCAGTTCTCCTCGACTTAGGCCATTATCAAGCCAAAGCTGGCGATCTATGAACTCTCCGGCCAACGAATAGGCCACTGGCGGTCCTTCAAGATAGGTTAGCGAGACCTTTTCGCCCGAACCGAATGCATACTCGTTCGCCCAGCCAGATTCCGGATGCCACGAGGCGATCTCCCTTCCTTCCGTGAGATCGAAGGTTGTCAGAGCAGAACTGTCGTCTTCATCATCAGAATTGCAGGTTTGGCAGCAAGCCCATCGGCCGTCAGTGGCAAGACCATTGTTGTAGAGGTTCGCCTTGAACTGGCGACTTATGATTGTTTCTCCACTGGGTCGGAAGGCACAGAATGTGCCTCTGAGCTCCATAGTGAAGAAGTGCCAATCATTCAGAATAAATGTGCCGTCGTCCGCAACCTTGCCATCGTTGGGCCGATCCATGCGACCTTCACAGATAATCTGCTCATCTTGCAGGAGGATATAGCGCCCCTGCCCTTCAGATCGGGCACCGCCAACAGTGCCGGCGTCGTTGCCATCCCGCCAGGTCAAGATATATCGGCTGTTGGGAGAGCGGCTGAACTGGCCAAAAAATCCCCGTGCCGGGAGCCTGAGTATCCGCCCGCCGAAATCGACGTCCACAGGTTCTTTTATTGACATCTCGTTTCCCGCAGCGCCTTGCGCGCTGTATGAATTAAATGGCTTGGTCGAAATGCGCCTTGCCCATCCAGGCAGTTGCATTAATCGTCCGCATTGGTTCCAATGATGACATGGTAGCGAAGCCGAGCAAACCGGCTGCCCCGGTACCGCATGATAAGGATACCGTCGCAGCCAAGATTCTCATCGCCTTCACTGACGCCGTTTCGGCCGATCAGGAGCTGAAGGCTGTCGGCGAGCGATTGCGCAAGGTCATGGTGGAAAACCGTGATTTCTCGGACGCTTCGCTGAGAGCAGCACTCTTTGGCGATCCCACGGCATGATCAAGGTTCTCAAAATCAAGGTCCGGGAATTCCGCGGCATCCGCCAGCTGACCCTCGACCTCAAGGGAAAGAACTTTGCAATCAGCGGCCCGAATGGCACGGGTAAAAGCGGTATCGTTGACAGCGTCGAATTCGGTCTGACTGGCAGCGTCTCTCGCCTAACCGGCAAGGGACGCGGCGATCTTTCTGTGAAAGATCACGGCCCGCACGTGGACAGCCGCGCGCATCCCGACAAAGCCGTGGTCGAGTTGGAAATCGAAATCCCCAAGCTGAAGAAAACTGCCCGCATCGTCCGGACTGTAAAAAATCCAAACAACCCTGTGATTACTCCAGCCGACCCGGACATCATCGCCGCACTGAAAAGGGTGGAGGCGCACCCGGAGTTCGCGTTGTCCAGGCGCGAAATAATAAAATACGTCATCACTGAGCCCGGCGAGCGGTCGAAAGCCATCCAGGCCCTCCTTCAGCTTGACGATATCGAAGCGGGCCGTCTCGCCCTGCAGAAGATCGCCAATGCGACGGAAAAGGAAGTCAGGCCTCTTGAGAGCAGCCGAATTGCCACGCGTGATGCGCTGCTGCGCGCCCTGCAGATAGTGGAGGCTACTCCGGAAGCAATCCTGTCTGCCGTCAATGTCCGCCGTGCCG
>JAFAPG010000501.1 GCA_019247235.1 Acidobacteriota bacterium | reverse complement strand
TCGAGATACGCCATCCGCCCTTGGCCCTTTGAGGTCTGCCATTTGTTCTCGATCACTAGGCCGACCCCCTTCGAGGCGAAGTAGTTAATCTGCTCGTTGAACTGCCGCGGGGACTGGACCAGGTAGCTAAGCACGCGAATACCCTCCCCGTGATCCCGGAGTTCGTTGCGCCAGAATCTGCCGCCCTGCAATGGTTGTATCCATTTGATCTCGAGCTGGCCAATATGGGCTGTAACCTGCTTCGCACTCGCCGGATCAGCCTTGCCTCGATAGCTTAGATTGGGGATGCGAATAACTCCATCTCGACGGATGTCTTTGACGCCCAGCTGCTGCCAGTAACTCACAACGCGGTCGATATCTTTGACCACCCAGGTCACCTGCGCCACTTGATGAAAAACGCCGGAATCGGGTGCGGAAAGGGCTAAGTGGTCAGCTGAGGTCCTCGCCGCATGGTCCCGCCCCAGGGCCGAGCCGCTCTCTAGATTGGCGGGAGTCTCGAGGTTTCGAGCGAAAACGGAGAGGCTCACGGCTACCACAAACACAGCCTTTGAGGCCATCGCGGTGTTCATCATGAGTTACAGGTTCGATGAAGCGTAGATTTTCGTGTTCAGCAGGATTCGAATTGTACCTCTGTTCTCGAAAACTTTATTCCCGAGATTGACTATGTGACCGAGATCTCGGCTTCTCTCAAAGCGGCGGAGCTACTCGCGGTCGGCGCTCTTGACCGGTGCTCGTTGTACTCGGCTTAGGTGTCTGTGCCCTCTTAGGGAGACGGTTGCATCATGAAAGCAGCAAAAAACGCCGAGAGCTCACGATGCCCCGACAGGGGCAGGACGTTCGCAATGTACTGGTCCGGACGCACGATGACCATGCAGCCCTGAGTTCGATCGATCCCCCTCAAGTCAAAGATGTCGGCACCGCTCTTCAGGTCAGGGCAGAATATCTTCTCGTAGTCGCGTAAACCATAGGCGCCCTTTTGCGGCAGAAGGAAAGCGGGCATAGCTTCGATCGCGAGCTCGCGATGCGATTGTTGGAAGACGGCGAGCACGTCGATCACCGAGTCGATATCGGCGCCGCCGGGGGTGAATTTCCTGATAGGCGAGTGCCGAAGGTCGCCGAGGAAGGCGCAGAGAGCTTGCAGGCGAGACGATGGCGCGGCGGGGTCTTCGGCGGCGGCAAAGATAACGAGGCGCCATCGCCCATCCGCCTTCATCGTATGGGCCAGGTGAAGCGGCTTGGCATCCGCCAGCCGGATCACGGGCGCCGAATGGAAGCGCATGCCAATCACCAGGGCCTTCGCCAGGTGCTGATAGGTAGGCTCGGCAGAAATAATCGACGGCGCATAGTGGGTGGCGGTGCCCGCGGTGAAGCGGCCCTGCTCGACGAAATACGATTGGAACTCGGCCGGATCGATGCCCTGGTTATCCGCATCGCCCGCCTTGCGCGGTGGAGCGCTGAACATCCGGGCGAACTTGCGATCGAAGTTAATCAATTCCTGCGCGACCGCCCGACGCTCGTCGGAGTAGGTGTGTAGGACACGCGGTGAACAGCGCCCAAGGATCACCGATCCTAGCTTCCATCCAAGATTGAAGGCATCGGCCATGGAGACGTTCATGCCTTGGCCGGCTTTGGGGCTGTGCGTATGACAGGCGTCCCCGACAATTAGGACACGCGGAAAACGCCGCGCGGTTTCGCTATTCGCTACGTCGTCAAACTTATCGCAGAGCCGCTGACCGATTTCATACACCGACCACCAGGCAACCTCCTTCACCTCGAGCTTATAGGGGCGCAATATGCGCTGGGCGCTCGCGATCAGACGGTCGGGCGTAATCATACGGCTTGAGACTCGTTCGCTGTCCTTGAGCTTCTCTAATTCCACATACAGGCGGACCAAATAGCCGCCCTCCCGGGGAATGATCAGCAGGTTACCCTCAACCGAGGAATGGATGACTGCCTTGAGCCGGATGTCAGGGAAATCGGTGATCGCCAACACATCCATAACGCCCCAGAGCTGGTTCGCCGAGTCGCCCTGCATGACTCGCCCGAGACACCGCCGAACCGTGCTGTGCGCTCCATCGCAACCTACCAGGAAACCAGTTTGCACGGTTTCCACTTGCCCCTTGTGGGCGTCCTCCAGGCGCTCAAATCGCGCGCTAACCGGATAAGTTCGGAGTGGCAACGTTCGCTCCTCGGAGAGCGCACCTTCAATCGTGAGATCCAAAAAGCGACGAGAATAATCGGGTTCAAGCGCGGCACGAGAGTTGCGCATAACGTCCAGATAAAAATCGTGCACGCGCGCCTGACTGAGAGTGACGTGGGGAAACTCGGAGAGCCCATCTTCGGTATCCTGGATCCTGGCGCTGCGCACGATATTTTCTCGCCGGTTGGGATCGGGAGTCCAAAACGAGGTCTCATTCACCCAATAGGCTTCCTCCAGCACGCGTTGGCTAAAACCGTAGGCTTCAAACATCTCCATCGTGCGGCAGGCGATGCCGTCGGCTTGACCAACGAGGAGGGGTCCGGACTTTTGATCAACGATCCTGGTGTTGATTCCAGGAAAGGCGGCAAGCTGCGCCGCCAAGGTTAAGCCCGCAGGCCCACACCCCACAATCAGGATGTCAACTTGTGCCGGCAAACTCTGAGATGAATGGCATCCTTGGTTTCGTACCCGAGTGTCAGGAATCAAGGGGTCGCCTGGCCTGAAGCCATTCAAATGGAACTGCATAGATAGGCCGAGGTCACGGCAGGATTTGAGCTCCGTCCGGCTTTGAAACCGCTCTCGATGACCGAGACGCCATTTTAAGGGATGGCTGAGAAAGGTTAAACCGTAAACGAACAAACCATAAACCAGATGGGATTCGCTCGAGACCGCCTTGAGGCTGAAACGCCGAGGGGAACGCCCCAAACTAGAACGTCTGAAGGGTTCGGAATCATAGAAGAAGCGGCAAAATCACGAAGGCGACACGCGGGTTCGAACTGGAAATTTATCGAGCCAGGTGAACTTTTTGGTGTAGAAACCCGAATACGGAAATGGAGTAAGCGATTGGTCAGTGATTCCGAGCTGTGGCGGCAGATTCTGGGCGGGAATGCAGACGCATTTGAAACCTTCTATCGGGAGAATGCGTCGCGCCTGCGGGCATTTCTCGAACACACGGTCGGCAACCGGGAAACAGCCGAGGACCTCATGCAAGAAACCTTTACCCAGATATGGCGCCATCCCAATGGGTTTCAGCAGGAACGCGGCAGCCTACGTGCCTATGTCTATGGAATCGCTCGAAAACGTGCTGCCGATTGGTGGCGAACCCGGCAGCGGCGAGCGAGAGAGGTCGAAGCCTCTCCGGCCCTTGAGCGAGGCGAAGTGCTATCGATATTGGACGATGCACTGGGGCGTCTCTCTG
>JAFAPG010000286.1 GCA_019247235.1 Acidobacteriota bacterium | reverse complement strand
TGGATGGACAGATGTTGCTGAAGGCCTTCATCCCGCTGCCACAAGACGCAACCGCAGTCTACACATCCTCGGGTTTGGCCTATTATCGCCATCCCGATCATCTGGGCAGTTCTCGCCTGGCGACTACTCGTAACCAAACGCTGTATTCCTCAACCGCGTATGCGCCCTTTGGCGAGACCTACCTACAAACTGGAACAACAGATGTTTCCTTTACTGGCATTGACCAGGACATGGTCTCTGGCATTCACGATTTTCTCTTTCGCAAGTATCCGCCAGTTCAAGGTCGCTGGCTATCGCCCGATCCGGCAGGTCTGGCCGTGGTAGATCCCACGAACCCGCAGTCCTGGAACCGCTATGCTTATGTGAACAATAATCCCCTCGCTGCGATTGATCCATTGGGGCTGGACAGCGGCAACCCTTGCGACGACCCATGGTATGCGGAGACCCACGCCGAGTGTCCCGCCCCACCCTGTGCGGCTTTTGGAACCGAAGGCTGCATCCCGTTCCCACCGGGCTACCCAGGTAGCGGTGGCGGGGGTGGCGGATCAGCTCCGTCAGGAGGAACGTCTGCGGGTTCCCAGCCGCCGAGCGGCGAAACGCTGGGCCTACCTGGAGGCCTGAACCCGTATCCCTTCGGAAATGTCTGGAACTTGTTCGGGTTCTTGCCTGGAATGCCGAACCCTTGGATTTTGGATGCCCGAAACGTTATTGACAATGGAGAACTCGTGTGGGTCGGAGACTACAACGGTGAGCCAGGAGGATGTCAGACAAACGGAATCTGCGTGCTCTGGGATGCCGTTCTCGGGGAATGGGTGGAAGACCCAAGCACGGAAAACGCCATGGCGGTGCTGGGTGCTGCATACAATGCGACCGTTCATGGGTTGGGATGCGTGGGAATGGGGTGGGCTGTTCAAGGAACAGCAATGGCGGGTTCTGCGCCCATTATGTCAAAGCCATTTTCGGCGCCGGGATCATCGGGGGGTACTTCCGTTGCGTCGTCACTAGCCGGTGACTTTTTGGGGTCGCGTATGTTTGCTCCGGTCGGAATGCCCGGAACGTCCACCTTTAGGTGGACAACAACGGCCAACTGGGGACGTGCAGCAGGCCGATGGCTCCCGTTCATAGGAACAGCGGTGGGTGTATACGCTATCAATAGTTGTCTGGGTGGTTGATCATGAACCTTCTTGCAGTTGCGGTAGTGGTGACGATTGCATTCCTCGTGGTGGCCCTCATTGCAGCACAAGTGATGTTCCGTAGGCACCGGGGTGTATCGCGCGAACAATTTATCAAAGCATTTTCCGGGACCGAAATCCCTGCGGAGGTTCCGGCAGCGGTGTACGACTTCTACAAAAAGCACGTTGTGTTCAAAAACTTCAGCATCGCTCCTGACGATACGTACGACGAACAGTTACGAGAGGGCGAAGAGGACATCGAGGACGATGCTCGATTTCTGATGAAAAAGCTTGGCCTTCAGCCGCCATCGTTAGAGGTTCAACAGCAGTGGAGCGAGCAGATGTTATCCTCGCGAATGAGACCGCAGAACACGCCAAAACTTTCGGCGGATTCAAGCAAGTTACTGCAACCGATTCAAACAGTGCGCGATATGGTGCTTTGGTTGGACTGGGTTCGACAGCATCAGCATGTGCCCGTTTCCGAGTAGGCGCGAACGTTCCTCGAACGGGGCGCATCGCCGGAACAACGCTGCTGGTTCTGCTGAGAGCGGCGCGTGTTGACCCCGGATTACGAATCGCGCCGCGGTGCCCCGAGGAGGCTCGCCAGAATGAGGACCAAACTCGCTTCCAATGTTTTAGCTCCGGTGGCGAAACTGGCAGACGCATGGGACTTAAAAACCGCATGAAATTTGGGGTGTTGGCCGCCGGGGTGTGGCGCGGCCTTGCGGTCTGTCGATGCCGTTCCTGAGTCTGGGTGAGCCGCCGATCCGTGCCGTGATCCTGACTCGGCTGTGTGGCGATCTTGCCACGGCCGGGGGGCCGTTCTGGTTTCCTGGTTTCTGGGTGTTCCGGGCGTGTGATTCGGTGATTCGCGGGTTACTGTGGGGTATCGGGGGAAGTCAAAAGCGCGCTGCCTTCGGCATGGGGGTGGAGGGTGACACGTGAACCCCGAATGGAGTGCTCGCGCTAACCCGCTAACCTGCCGTTACCGCAGGCGAACTTGCTGAAAATAGAGCATCGCGGGTGGAAGCGGTCGTTCGGCCATGCTTCGCATGGGAAGAACTGTTGACACTCCATCCCTGAAAGGCTGACGTTCGCTAGCGGTCGTTAGCGAATGTGAACGTGTGGCGGATCAGAGACTGGGCGAGGTGGCGTTTACAAACATAAACGGTCGCTAGCGAACGCTAGCGGCAGCACAGCGCCAAAAATAAGCCCGACAAGAGCAGCAGGTAATCCCATTTTGTGCGCCGGGAGGATACGGAGCGCGGGAGCCAGGTCAAGGGTTTTCCGCTTCACTCCAATGAACGCGCAGAGGACGCGCGCCCTTGACTCGACTCCCTCTCCGCTCCTGTTTGCGTCCCGCTATGGAAAAAATGTGAATGAAAAATGGGAGGAGTGTGTCTCAGCGGTAGGCTTCGCGGCGGTGTTTTACGGCAGTGATGCGGATGGTATCTCGGTGGTCATGAAAACGCACGCGGTAGTCACCGATGCGCACCCGGAACTCAGGCGGTTCAATGTTCTGGAGACGCTTGACATCGCCTTCGCCAGTTTCCAGGTAGCGGGCCAGCGCGTGCAGAATGCGGAGAGCGCTGGGCTGATAGATGGCACGGAGTTGGGGCCTTGTTCTGGTCGGTCCAGATAACGTTCTCCCCCATGCTTACCGACCCGTCTTATCGGGGTCGAGTGGAGTGCGGCGTCTCGCCCGTATCCGCGAGGAACGCGGATTAACGCAGAACGACGTTGCAGAACGAACGGGGCTGATTCAGACGCTCGTTTCTGATGACGAGCCGGGCAGGCTGCGGCTTGATGCCGACATGATTGTCCGTTTCGCTGTGGCCCTGGAGATCAGCACGGATGAGCTACTTCGACCGAAACGCAGCAAGGCAGCGCCCCAGCAGAAGGACAGCAGGAAAGTGCTGCGGCCGCCTCCATCAGATCGAAAGCCTGCCAGCCTATCAGCAAGGTGCTCTGCTTGCTCTGCTGACCACGATTGATAATTTCATCGCGGCGGCTCAGGATACATAGAGGCAAAGGATTGATGGGCAGCCGTTGAGCTTCCACTCGCAGCACTCGCGCATGGCTCCGGTGCGAGTGTGGTTCAAATGGCTGGTGAAGCAAAACTATCTACTCGCAAACCGGCCAGCGAAATCGAGTTGCCGCGCCTTGGCTATCGCCTGCACAACGTGCTCACAGTGGCCGAAGCGGAGCAAGTCATCAGTCAGCCCGACATCCGCGACACGTTGGGCCTCAGAGATCGCGCCATCCTGGAGACGCTCTACCCGACCGGAATGCGGCGGCTGGAACTGATTCACCTGAAACTCTACGATCTGGATCTGGCGCGCGGCATCGTCACCATCCGCCAGGGCAAGGGCAAAAAAGATCGCGTAATCCGATCGGCGATCGTGACGTCGTCTGGATCGACAAATACTTAAACGAGGCGCGGCCTCGGCTGGCGCTTGAACCCGACGAGGGCACGCTGTTCCTTTCCGCCGACGGCGTGGAGATCAGCCGCGATCACCTGACCTTCATGGCGCGAGACTATATCGCCCATGCCGAGATCGGCAAGAGCCGGGCGTGTCACCTGTTCCGCCACACCATGGCGACGCTGATGCTCGAAGGCGGAGCCGATATCCGTTTCATCCAGCAGATGCTCGGACACGCCAAATTATCGAGCACGCAAATCTACACGCAGGTCTCGATCCGCATGTTGAAGCAGGTTCACTCCATGACCCATCCGGCACAGCTGCACAAACCCGAAGCAGCAGCGACAGGCGATACCAACCACGATCAGGAGAAGGCCGCGCTGCTGGCGGGACTCAGCGCGGAAGCCGAGGAAGACTGCGAGGACGAAGGCCGAAGCATATACAAATCCTGTAGATCCTCCCCTACGCGAAATTTACCTCCCGGAACTGAAGAATCTTCTTGACAGGTTTTATCGAGGAAGCCCGAAATCTGCGCTCCTAGCGGCTTTTTTAAGCTGCGCTCCCTCGCGTGCTGGTCTAGCCGAAGTTCGTCACTGAAGAGCCCCAAGGAGAACTAAGTACTTTGGAATCAGTGTGGGCTATGACGCACCAGCACTACTTGGCATTCCTCTTCTACCCAGAAACGATCCGCCGCTCCTTGTCTACTACCAATGTCGTAGAAGCCATCAACGGGCAATTGGAAATTATGCGTCGCAACAGCGGCGGATATTTTCACTCGGATGAGGTCTGAAGTTGAAGCTGGTTTAGCCATTGCCTCCCTGGAACAGGGCGCTGGAAAAGTCTCAGTCGCACCGTCAGTGCAGTACTTCCACAACTCAATGTCATGTTTCAATCACGCTTCGAGCAGGCTGCATGAAAACTTTTTTCATACCGAGACCACAATTTTCTTGACAGTGCCCCGGTTGCCGGCCAGGTTGGTCGCAAGGCCGCTCCACCGGATGCGGCGTCGGGCCCCCGATCTTCAGTTTCTTGCCGCCCCCGCTTTCCATGCTTCCGTACTCGGCCTTCCACCGGTCGTAGGTCTGCTCCGTGATGTTGTGCTGCCGGCATAGCTCCGCCGTCGATAATCCGGCCTCCCCTTGCTTCAGGATTGCGATCATTTGCTCTTCGCTGTGTCGGGTGCCCTTCATATACCGTTCTCCTCTCCCTTTCTGGCCTGCGGCTCGTTTCTCACAAAAACTTCGCGCTACGATGGCCTATAAACCATTGTTGGCCACTTCCTCGACCGCAGGTACCCCCTCTTTGTCTCTTTTAAGGATGCATCGCAGCGATCACACCTTCCTTGACAACTACGGTTCGGGAGAACTCACATCTGAAATGTTCCAGTTTTTTGGGGGCTGGGTCAGCCTCATGGTTGGCGAAACGAAACCTCTTTCCCCACATACGGAATGATCTTGTCGGGATTTAGGACACGCCCGCTCCCGGATCCATGCCCAAGAGACACCCAGACAATATTGAAATCCACCCTGGGCGGCATTTCTGGATATTGGCCTTTGCGAGCGCCTATCGTTAGCGTCTTTGTGGATTGCGACCAGCGCATGGGAATAATCGAGTGGGCTCCTTTTTCGTAGTCGTACCCCTCTCCAGAATCCTGATAAAACTCGAAACTGCCGTCCGCCCCAGTGTATATGCGCAACTCAATAGGACCTGCCGGTTTCTCTCCCGAATATTCGATCTCAGGACCGAGGGGAAGGATCGAGCCGGCACGAACGTAAACCGGGATGCGATCAAGCGGTGCTTCGGCCTCGAAATCGCGACTACCTTCGAATGAAGCCCCGGACCAGAAGTCGTACCACACGGGCGATTCCGGCAAATACACTCGACGATGGCTCGCGTCTTGCTCAAGCACCGGGCTGACGAGCAGCGCCGGACCGAACATGAACTCGTCGCTAATATCGTGTGTTTTAGAGTCCTCCCGCCAATCCATTATCAGTGGACGCTGGATCGTGTAATCGTCGCTGGTGACGCGCCATGCCAGAGAATAGATGTAGGGCAGCAAACGGTAACGAAGCTTGTCGTAAGCAATGAGAATTGGTTTGACTTTGTCGTAGGTCCAAAGCTCATTTTGTGCCCGGTGACCATGCGTACGAAAAATTGGACAGAAGACTCCGTACTCAAACCAGCGAGTATAGAGCTCCTGAAATTGCGGGTCGTTCGGAGGCCGCTCGTAGGGTTGCCAATATCCGCCAATATCGGTTGTCCAATATGGATATCCAGACAGCGCGAAGTTCAAACCTGCGGCCACCTGATGTTTGAGCCCCCAATAGGTGCTATAAACGTCGCCCGACCAGACCGTGGCACCAACTCGTTGCTGTCCGAGGAATGCTGAGCGGGTTAGCAAAAAAACCCGTTTGCGGTCGGTTGCCGCCCTCCAATGCTGCTGAATTCCAAGTGTATGCATGAACGGAAAAATATTTGTGTACTGTGCTCCATTGCCAATTGCGATGCGCTTGTTGCGCAAAATCGCGTCGCCCAGATGCGGCCAATATTCCTCCGGTTCGGCACTGTCCAGCCAGAATGCATCCCAGCCCTGCGCGAAAAGCTTGTCGACTAGTTTGTTCCAATAGAAATCTCGCGCCTCGGAGTTGGTGGCATCGTAGACATGGGCCCCGGGAACGTCAAAATGGTGGGCTGTCAGTTCACGGTAATTTTCCGATTTAGCGTCGAAAAGTCCCCAGACGGAGATCATGGCGTGAACATGTTCATCATGAAGACGGTCGAGCTCGCCGGGAACGTCCGGGAAGTTGGCATTGAAGATGGGGTCGCCTTCTGTTTTCCACCAGTACCAGTCCTGCACGATAGTATCGAGCGGAATATGTTCTTCGCGATAGCGATGTGCGATACCCAGAATCTCATCCTGCGATATATAGCGGTCTTTCGATTGGAACAATCCATATGCCCAACCTGGCAATAGAGGGGTGTGCCCGGTGAGGCCCCGGTATTGGTGAATGAGCTCGTCCATTTCCGGGCCATACAGGAAGTAGTAATCTACGGATTGACCAGCGAGCGCGCTCAGGTTTAGCTCGAGCGGGAAGCGATTATCGACATACGTCAAGGATGCGGTGTTCCACATGAGTGCATATCCTTTGCTTGACAACAACAAAGGAATGGCTACATCGGTATTGTTTTGTGCCAGTTCTACCGTCGCGCCGCGGTAATTGAACAACCCGCTCTGGTGCTGACCTAAACCGTAGAAAGCCTGGGTTGCATCGGAGGCGAACCTATCTTCCACCTGAAAGATCCTTTCGCCGTTCAATTCGCCAGGATCGTAAGTACGTGGAATCGCATTCCGCTCGCGCAAAAGTTCTTGACCTTGAACGGTGCCATATTTGATGCTGCCCCATTTCAATGAAAGCTCGATTTTGAGCTTGTCGGTCGTAACCACCGCGTTCTCTGCAGATTGAGAGAAGACGAACTTCGCTCCTGGGCAGGATTCTTTTTCATCGAGCATCCAAGGCTGCGTTGTCGGCATTGGCTTAGTGCTTGGTGTAGCAACGAAATGAATCACCGACGGGCGGCAAATGAAAATCGCGAGAGACTCTTCACCAACTTTTGCTGTCATGCCCGAGCTTGATTGCTCGACCGTGACTCGAGGTAAAGCCGGTACTTCCCAGAGTTGAGCTTGCAGCCATTTGATGGTGAGGACAGAGCTGGAAATACCAAACAGAATCGCTAGATAACTATATCGTTTCGCGAATTTTACTCTCATCGTCCCCTCGTTACTCCTGTCCTGGAATTTAATCTAGGCCGTAGCCGTGTGCGCCTGGGGTCGGTCGAACCTGCGCCTGAGAGAAGTCTTTCAGAACTTTATATCGATCGCAAACGGCTCGGAATAGCTCGGTTAGAAGGTAAACTATCGAGATGAAGAGGAGAAGAATATGCCTACAGCAGTTACCAGGCGGACGGTCGATCTCTCTGGATATCCCGACTTGGTCGTGATCTATCTGGGAATGCGAGTCAACCGACTCGCCGGGGTCAAAACTCTCTTTGGGTTTGGGCCGAAGATCTCTGGGTCTGTGGCCTCTCAGCCCGATGGTCTTTTACGTCATGAGACAATCCTTTATTCTTTATTTCCTATGCATGTGGGAATGCGGCAATATTGGCGAGATCCTGACTCCTTATTGAAGTGGACGAGATCGGACCCACACCGACAATGGTGGCGGAGCTTTCTAAAGGACTCTGGCGGTACCGGCTTCTGGCATGAAAGTTATTT
>JAFAPG010000276.1 GCA_019247235.1 Acidobacteriota bacterium | reverse complement strand
TTATTCAGATAGGTCAGTAGTTCGTGCACATGGAGCGCCAGGAACTGCTCGCCGGGCATCGACTGCAGAAAACCATTCAGGCTGTCGATAACCACCGTCCGGGCATTGCTCTGTTCGACCGAGTTGCGGACGTGATGGACAAATTCTCCCGGCGCCATCTCCGCGGGATCGAGATGGGCGAGCTGAATGCGTCCACCCTCGATATGCGGCGCCAACTCTATACCCAGACCGGCGGCGCGCAGCAACAAGGTGCGAATGGTTTCTTCAAAAATGAATGCAGCGCCATTCTCACCACGTTCAGCGGCGGTTACCAACCAGCGCAGGGCGAGTGTGGTTTTGCCACACCCCGCCGGGCCAATGAGCAAGGTGCTGGTGCCACGATCAATGCCCTGTCCGACGAGTGCATCCAATTCGGGAATACCACTTCCGACCACCCTGTGCTGGTTGAATTCGCTGTGTTCGGCGGCCACCAAACGTGGAAACACCATGACCCCACCGTTCTGAATGATGTAATCGTGATAGCCTTCACGGAACGAGCAGCCACGCAGTTTGGTCACTTCCAAGCGCCGCCGAGTTTTGCCGAAGTCACGTCGAATTTTCTCGAGCGAAAGCACTCCGTGCACGATACTGTGTAGCTCCATGTCCACGTGCCCACTGCTGCGGTCATCGAGCAAAAGCACAGTGCAGTCGGACGGGGAATATTCCTTTAAGGAAAGGATTTGACGCCGATAGCGCAGAGGATCTTTAGCTAACATGCGGAGTTCTGATAAGCCATCAATGACCAAGCGGGCAGGCCGATGGCTATCGACCTCGTGCATGATCATCTGCAGGCGATCGCTGAGCTCCACTTCCGCAGGATGAAAAACCGTGTATTGCCCTTCCGGAGTTAGGTCTTCTTCACTCGGCTTAAGTTCGAGGAGGTTCAGGCCGTCCATGTCTAATCCGTGATTCGCGGCTACCATCAACAAGTCTTCGCGCGATTCAGAGAGTGTGACGTACAGCACCTTCTCACCATTGGCGAGGCCCGCCGTGGCAAATTGCAATGCCAACGTGGTTTTGCCTGTTCCCGGCTCCCCTTCGACCAGATAGACGTGGCCGGAAGGAAAACCTCCGCCCAACACATCATCCAGCCCGGAACAGCCTGAACTGGAACGTATAGTTTCCGACTTACTGCCTGTCAGTTGCTGGTTTGGCATGGTTGATCCGAGTGTCCACTCATGTGGAACGGGCTCCTCTGGCGCCGAGGTCGTCCCCACAGTGCTGCGCGTCCGCCATTTGCAGACGAACTTCGCCCCGCAGCAGATTCTCTAAGCCCTCGCCATTACTCGTCCATACAGTGCATTCTGTAGTGCATGGCAACCGTAGGGTGAGCTGTGGATCACGGACCGCAGTGGATCAGCTTTAGGCGAGGAAGCGAG
This sequence comes from Acidobacteriota bacterium, assembly GCA_019247235.1. Lineage (GTDB taxonomy): Bacteria > Acidobacteriota > Terriglobia > Terriglobales > Acidobacteriaceae > Gp1-AA145. The sequence goes on along the minus strand of JAFAPG010000276.1, from coordinate 3,313 downwards.
CGAGCTCTGAAACCGGGAAGATCAAGAGAGGGCATTCTCCGCAGTGGATTCTCCGGGAGTGTCGCTTGAGCCCTCAACCATGCCGGGGTCATGCGCTTTTCGATTGTTTTGCAGCTCGAACCTGCGCTAGGCTAGGCTTGCTCTCGCGACCTTCTCCCTACCTATCCAAACCACCAGCTGTGGAGCGGGCACATTCTACATAACTGTCGCGAAATGCTGGGCTGAGGAAGGGTTACCCACAACATATGGTGTTTTATTACTTGACCCTGGGGCGATTTCGTCGTTACAGTAGCTCTAATTTGTGCCCGCCCGGTCCAGCCCTGGGGCGGTTCTCACGGGAGTGAACTGCAGGAGGGATCGGAGTAGTTAACCCGGAGAGCTAGGCTGGATTTCGCTAGTCCTTCGCTCCGTCGCTCTGGTCATGAACTTACGCGCTAAGGCGCGGGTGTATCGCCATTGCGGCTGGGGAGTCTAGCCGGCCAGGCGATAGAAGAGCAGTCAGAAAGGGAGTGGAACGTTGCTCAAACTCAAGAAACTCCAGATTCTCGGATTCAAATCGTTTTGCGACCGCACCGAACTCAAGTTTCACGGCGATGGGGTGGCGGCCATTGTTGGGCCAAACGGATGCGGAAAATCAAACATTGCCGACGCGATTTCCTGGGTGCTGGGTGAACAATCGGCCAAAACTCTTCGCGGTTCGCGCATGGAAGATGTGATCTTCGCGGGCACGGGCGCCCGCAAACCCACGGGAATGGCCGAAGTTTCTTTAGCCTTAATTGACCCCGAACTATACCAAGGCGCGGATAAAAATGATCCCACCGAGCTTGAGCTCGCAGACGAGATGCCAGCCGCGGATTGGGAGGAAGCAGAGATTCGCGCGCGGGCCGCAGAGGAAGTGGAACGGTTGACCGAGGAGGCGCAACCGGGGCGAGTTGAGGATTCTGCATCCGATGAAGCCGATGGCTTGCCCGCGCCCGGCGATGGTGAGATCGAACCGGGGCCTCAGGTAATCCTCAAAATCCGACGGCGAAAATTTCAGTCCGTAATACGCGCCGGCGAAATCACTGTGACGCGTCGATTGTTTCGCTCCGGTGATAGCGAGTATTTGTTGAACGGAAAACTTTGCCGCTTGCGAGATATCCAAGAGATGTTCATGGGGACCGGACTCGGTCCGGAATCCTACGCCCTCATCGAGCAGGGACGCATTGGGCAAATCCTGAGCAGCCGTCCTACCGATCGGCGCGCCATCATCGAGGAAGCTGCCGGAATTACGAAATTTAAGACCAAAAAACGCCTCGCTGAGGCGCGTCTTGAAGATGCAAAACAGAACCTCGCGCGCGTAAATGACATTTTTGAGGAAGTGACGCGACAGATGAACTCCCTCAAGCGCCAGGCTTCAAAGGCCGAGCGTTATGCGCGCTTGCGCGATGAGATGCGGGCCAACTTGCGATCGGTAATGGCGAGCAAATTTAGGCAATTTGATCAGCAACGTGAGCAAGTGGAGGCCGAGATCCAAGCCGTTGCCGACCAGATCAATGGCCAGATCGAAGCGGTGCGCGAGATGGAGGCCGAGCACATCGACCGCACCGAACGAGGTTATGCCATTGAATCCGAGATCCGCGAGAACCGAGACCGTCTCAGCACCATTCAGCTCGAGATGAATCGCAATCAAGCGCAGCGACGATACAATGAAGAACGCCTTAACGAACTTCTGTTGCGAACTGCTTCCTCGAAGCGTGAACTCGAGCAAGCACATGGCCGTTTGGCAGCCCTCAAGGAAGAGTTGGCTTCGAATCGCCAAGTGCATGAATCCTCGCAAGCCGCCTTAGCTGGCGCTCAACAAGAACTGGCCGTCCAGCTCGAGCAGGCCAACCTGGCCGCGATCTCGCTGTCAGATCTGGAACGGCGACAGGAACAATCTCGGCTCGACATCCTCGAATCTTTGGCCTCCGTAGCCCAGCTCAGAAATCAGCTCACGCAGGAGGAGGAGCGGATGGCCGCCGACGATCGCGACGCCCAACGTCTGCGCGCGGAAATGGCAGCTGCCCGCAATCAAGTGGAAGCCTTTGGCGGCGAGCGAGGACAGCTAGCGATCGAGTTTGAATCGGTATCGCAGCGAGTTGCCGCCCTGAGCCAAGAAATCGTCCGCACTCGGGAGCAGCTACAGGTCAAACGCGGGCAAGAAAATGACACCAAGAACCGGCTCGATCGCGTGCGCACGCAACATGCCGCTACCTTGGGCAAGAAAAGCTCGCGCGAAGCGGTCATCGCCGAGCATGGCTACTCGACCGAATCGGTTCGGCGGCTGTTCCAGTCCGAGTCCCTGCAGGGCGGTCACGCTCCCGTGGGGGTGTTGGCAGATTTTCTTGAGGTCGAGCCACGCTATGAAGCGGTGGTTGAGGATTTCTTACGCGAGGAGCTGAATTATATCGTAGTTAAGTCCTGGGACGCTGCCGACGAAGGTCTTCGCCTGCTGCGCACCGATGTCGACGGTCGGGCGACCTTTTTGGTGCATCCCCAGGATGCGCAGGCTCGCTTTTCTTTCTCAGTGCCAGAGGAGACGCCTTCACCGGCTCACGAATCGCTTGTTCCTCTGGCCCAGACCATCCGTGTGCTGGATGGATTCGGGAAATCTCTGCAAGTAATTCTGCCTAAACTCAGGGATGGTTACATTGTTGCTGACCCCTGCTTTGCTCGCGATCTAGCGCTTGAGAATCCCCATGCCTTCTTCCTTTCGACCACGGGCGAATGTTTTCACAATGTGACTGTCACCGGCGGCAAACAACGCAGCGAAGGGCCGCTCTCGATGAAGCGCGAGCTGCGTGAGCTGACTCGTCTCTCGACAGAACTGGAGGGGGAACTGCGCCAGGAAGAGTTCCGCGTACTCACTCTAGGTCGCGAAATTAAAGAACTCAGGTCGCTAGAGGAGCGTCTCGAAAGTGAGAAACGAGAAGCGGAAAAACAAGCTATGACTTCGGGCCATGCCCTCGAACAACTGGACATGGAAATGGCGCGAGTCGGAGAGCGCGCCCGTGTCTGCGAGAGCGAACTCTTATGCCTCGAAACTGAACGTGCTTCTCGTGAGCACTTGATTGTAGAGCGCACGGACGAGATCGCCCGGCTTGAGGCCCGACGAGCGCAGAGGGAAGAGCTGCTGCAATCTGAACAGCGCCAGCTTGTATGCCAGAAGCAGACACGTGATCACAGCGCGCAAGCGCTGAGCGAAGCGAAAAGCCGTGTGGCCATGCTTGAGGAGCGTCATCGCTCGGCAGAGTCGGTGCTGAATCGAATCGAGCAGCTGGTCATGGATATG
>JAFAPG010000275.1 GCA_019247235.1 Acidobacteriota bacterium | reverse complement strand
CGAAGCTCAACTTCGGTCTCGAGTATTGTCGTCGGCATCGAGAGGCGTGTGGGTCATTAAATTTCTCGATGGTGATACCGTGAAGCTTCGGCTTCCCACGAGAGAATCGTGCAGGACTTCTGAAGAAACCAGGGTACTTGAGTCCTTCTGGTATTTAACCTGTACTACGTTGTTGGATTGAGGCAATCAGATTGATTCGACGAAGCAACAGAACGCGATTGTCGAGCCCCAAATGCGGCGCGGGCGCACAGCTTTGGCGCCGACTTCGGCTTGGTACTCACCGCCGCACAGCACAGATGTCAAAATGCGCTTGCTTGCTTAAAGTTCACGGCGGTGGTATTTCCCCCAGAAATGATCACGCCCACGCGCTCTTTCTCTCTTGGCTGGTAGAGCCTTGAAAACACCGCCGCCGCCGCAGCTGCACCGCCTGGCTCGGCGGCTATACGCACGAATTCCCAGAGCCTTTGTTGCGCTTCCGCGATCGCTTGATCGGGAACTAAGATCACTTGATCGACGCACTCCTTGGCAATGGGGAAAACCAGTTCTCCCAGCCGGCGCGGGGCAAGCGAATCGGCGGCGATTCCGCCTGCGGGCGCATCCGTCACATGTCCTTCGCGAAGCGCGTAAGTGAGAGTGGGAGCGGTTTCGGGCTCGACCCCGATAATGCTAATCTTTCCGCGCTTGACTCGATCTCTGAACCACAAAGCGATACCAGCGATCAATCCTCCACCGCCCACAGCGACCAACAATGTGTCGAGATCTGCCACCTGCTCTTCTAATTCCACCGCTAGCGTGCCTTGGCCGAGAAGGGTTTCAACTTGGTCAAAGGCATGAATCGGGAGTGCGCCTGATTCCGATGCCCAAGCTTCGCTGGCTGCCAAGGCATCCGCGTAGAGATCGCCGGCCACGATCAAGTCTGCCCCGAGTGCCCGGATCTTGTCGATCTTGGATAGCGAGGAAACAACGGGCACAAATATTTTGGCCGGGATGCCCAGCTTCGAAGCGGCGTACGCGACTGCCACTCCGTGATTGCCCCCCGACGCCGCTACTACTCCGACAGGAGGGACCTTTCGCAGTAACAGATTTGTGAACGCGCCTCGTGCTTTGAAGGAACCCGCGTGCTGGCACAGTTCAAGCTTAAACACGAACGTACCCTTCATCCCAAAATCGGATCCGCTTGTTTCAAGGATGGGAGTTCTTCGTATGTATGGCCGGATCAGTTTTAAAGTCGCGCGTATGTCTGCCTTACCAATGGTCATATTCGACCCTCTCATTCTCGCCGCACCAAGCATTTCGAGCCGCACTAAGTGCCATCACTTATCTTGCGGCCCGAGTGTTGGACGGTCGCAACACGGTCGAGACGCCAGGCACTCATAGAAAGGTATGTTCCCCCGGGTGCAAATGTCACCAAGTAGCACGTCGCGGCAGCACGTTCGGTTCTATCCAGATTAGCTTCTAGCAAGCGTCGGCCTAGCGTTGGCTTTGGCGCAGGCAGGACCTGACGATGAAGCGAATACCCAATTTCCTATCCTTCCTGAATAGAATAATCAAAGTACCGGGCCAGAACCTGCCGACCATACGCCACTTCAGACCACCACCAAACGTCGCAAGGGGGCCCCAAGCGTAGTCTTTTTGTTTGCCCAATACCTCTAACAGCGCTTCCTGCCACTAACTTAGGAAGTTGTCTAATTAACTATGCAATGATAACACGTATGAGTTTACGAAGTCATTGCCGAAAAGGCACGGCGTCTCCTGCACACTTCTCGATCCATCGCACAGCAGGGCTGCGTGCCAAGCGTGTGATGACAGGATTTGCCGGTGGGACACGGGCGGGTGGTCCGGTACGGCTAGAACGAAGGCGAAAAGGCACGGGCTAAAGTAGATTCCATGATCTTTTCTTCTCCTAAGATTGTTTTATTACCAGTTAGCTAAGTTCCTAACTTATAACCGAGCCTTGATTGTTGCGAATGGTTCTGTGCTGACCCTATAATCTTTTAGAAGCTGCGTATGAATCTTGAAACTTTATTAAAGACACTCGCGAATGGCCGCCGGCGGCAGGTACTCCGCTGGCTTAAAGACCCAAAGAAGTATTTTCCGGTGCAGAAAGACGGAGATCTGGTGAAGGATGGAGTATGTGGTCTACTTATCGCGCGAAAACTCCGCGTGAGCCAACCGACAGCGAGCGACCATCTGAATCTTCTTGTCCGAGCGGGATTGCTTCGCCCCCGTCGTATTAAGCAATGGACGTTTTATAAACGCCATGAGACTACAATCCGAGCCGCCAAGCGCGCTATCTCCATCAACTTGTGATCGCCGAATTGTCAGCTCAAGTTTCCGCGCCGGCAAATCGAGTCGTAGTCATAGGGCTCCGTGGCCTCCAGGGAAGATCTATGTGGACCCCCGGACAGGAAGTCACAGTCGAGCTGCGCCCGGGCAACGGCCGATTTAAACAAAATTGGCAAGCGCCTGCGTAACCGAAAACTGCCGTACAGGAGAATAGAATGCTTGAAATTATTCTGAAGCGGTTTGAGAAGCCTGACGAGATACGAAACTTTGAAAAGGGCAAATTTGAAGTCATCCACATCGCTGGAATGGCCATAGGCAGAGCTACATATTTTCCCGGATGGAAATGGTCGGAGCACGTGGGGCGGTCCTTGGGCAAAAAGTTGTGTGACGTCGAACATGTTGGCATCGTCATCTCCGGATGTGCGACTGCGGCCATTGAAGGCAAGCCTGTGATCGAAATGAAAGCCGGAGATGTGTTTTATGTGCCTGCGGGCCCTCCGGGCCATGACAGTTGGGTAATCGGTGACGAGCTTTATGTCTCGCTCCACTTGCTCGGAGCGGGCGAATATTCGGCAAGAAAAGCTTGAAATGGAATGAATTAGCTGTAAACGTTCAAGGAGATGCGAGCGTTTGGCTTAGCCCGGAGCGGAAAAAGCAACACCGGATGGGCGAGGTCGTCTGTATTGTCCATTCAAGAAGTAGAAATCACATCCAGTTTGTTGTGCCACAAAAGCACCTCCTGGAATGATTTTCCGGAAACCCAAGAGTTTGACAATCAGACCCAACATCGTCAGCAATTCGAGATGGCGAAAACGTCAGCAGCGGGTGTGTGGAGTATCCATGCCGGGACAGCGTTCAAACGGACGCAGTCCACCCGATTAGCCGCTGTGAATCACTTTTTTTCTGGTGCGAATCCACTGGTTGAGGTTCCGTTCTAGGATGTCGAATGGAAGAGGACCTGCCTGGAGTACAAGATTATGAAAATCCCGGACATCAAACTTTGACCCCAGTTCTTGGTTTGCCAGCGCGCGCAGATGCTGGAACTGAAGTTGGCCTATCGTGTAGGAGAGCTGAACACCTGGATTCCCGATGGCAGTTGTGACTTCGTCGGTCGCGACGGAGATTGGCTTCCCCGTCACATCGACAAAATACTGAATCGCCTTGGCTCGTCCCCATCCGAGGCTGTGGATGCCAGTATCAATCATGACCCGTGCTGCGCGAGTTAGTTGCAAATCTAGTTGACCGAATTTATCGACCGGATCCACGTACAACCCCAGTTCGTCACCGAGTGACTCGGCATAGAGTGCCCATCCTTCCGTAGAGCCTATATCTCTTGCCGGGAATAATAACCGCTCATGCAAGATTGCCTCAGCGCAGCGGTCGATTTCGTCACTCGAATTTCGCAAGCATCTTTCCATGTCAAAGGCGTATTGCAGGTGGTGGCCAGGCACGCCCTCATGAAGCATGAGTGCCACCACCTCGTTCTTGGGCCGGATCTCCGGGTTTGCTATGTCCACAACTACCATGCCAGGACCAGAAACGCTGGTGGGTGGATGATACGTGCTGCCGAGGCCACGTCCTGCCCGGATGCCTTCAACTCCGTAGGGCATGCGAGGCAAGACATTAAACAACTTCACCACGGTGGGATCGATCCGTTTAGCCATGGCCCGGTACATCATTAGCAGTTCGTCAGGAGTCTTGCAGTGCAGCGCCGGATCCGTCCGAATCGAATCGAAAGCTTCAGCCAGCGTTTTTCCATACCCGAGTTTTGGAAGCAACGCTTCCATTTCCTGCCGGATGCGTTCCAGTTCGCGGGAGCCAAGTTCACGCATTTGCTGAACGTCCAATTGTGTGCCGGTCGACTCATGCGCGAGAAACGCATACAGTTGAGCTCCTTTCGGCCAGTAAAAGAACCCAGGGGAATCCTGACCGGAAGGGAGGTATTCGTTCTTCAAAAAAGCTTCAAAGCGCCCCAAGGCCGGCACAATGCGATTGGCAATAGACTGTTTCGCCGATTCGGACAATCGCGATTGCTCGACTGCTGCGATATTATCGGGAAAATGCTGAAATGGCTGATAGAGAAGGCTATTTTCGACAGCTGCCCTACGTTGCGATTCCACAAAATCGATGGTCTGTTGCACCTGCGCCTTGGTCTCTGTCCAGTGCTCCTGTATAGCTTCCTGCATCAATCCTTGCTGCTGGTCGAGAAATACGGGAAGTGAGTCAAGACGTCGCAGCCAGGCTTGGTAATCTCCAATAGAGTCAAACCGTTGCTGCTGAGCAAATCTCAGTGCTTGCGGTACGCTGGGCCAGAAGCGGATCGCGGCACCGAGAAATGAGGCAATGTAGATTCGCTGGCGGAAGCCCTCGACCTGGTCTTGCGCATCCCGCTCAAATAGGTCGTACGCTGATTGCTGCTCCACGGTCAGCTCATTACGTGGAATGCTGTGCAGATCTTTGAGAATTTGTTCGTCATGCTTCTGCCAGGCGGCAAGTCCTTCTTTGCTCAGGTCCTGCCAGCGGTCGGATCCCTGCTTCTCGTGTGCTTGCAGCGCAAGCATAGGAGAATGCGCAACCTGGTAATTCCAATTTGCGGAAATCAAATCATCCAATTGTTTCGCAGTTTGCAGTGAGTCGGCCAAGCCAGAGACCGCCAGTGAAACGACAAGGCCTTCAAGGACGACCAACGTTCTGATCAGCAGCCTACACGACCGCACGCAATTCCTCTGAAATAAGCTGTTCATAGTGCCTAGTTTAGCTGGAGAAGCAGTCCAACATTAATTGTTGCCTGACAGTGTTGTCCCAAAGCCTATCTTCGATCCGATGCACTTGCGCGTATCCAGAATAGGACGAGAGATCTCAACTGAGTTGCCCCCGGCGTGCCTCCACACCGGACTGCGCGCGTCGTGGAACAGCACTGTTAACATAGGGAGCTCCCGGATCTCATATCCGACCATTTGAGTTCAGGCGGTCACAAGCCGCAAGTTATGTGCAGCGCTAGGTCACAGAAAGCTAAACAGCCGTACTTCTGCTCTCATTGCTGCTGATAATTTGGTGCTCCACATAAGCGGCCGTTCTGGTGAGAGGAAAAGATAAACGGACTGCAGCATCCTTAGAAACCGAACAATAGAACGCCCTCTAGGCTAACGAGCCTTTCCGGTAAGGCTGGCAAGCAGGATTCTGGCTTGCTCGGAGTCCGGCCCTTTTAGTTCTGATGCTTGTGAGAGGTAGTGTTCCGCCGATAAGCGATCGCCCAGGGTTAGTGCAATTTCTCCCGCATGACGAAACAGATTCGCGTCGCGGATACCAATTGCTAGCGCAGTTTCAATCTGCTTTCGTGCCTCTTGATTGCGGCCGTTGACGTGCAATGCCCAGGCATACGCATCCCGGGTATAAACGTCGTGCCGTCGCGCGAACTCACGTTGTGCCACATCAAGCGCCTTAGCCGGCTGCATTGCGTGATCTGCATAATAAAAGGTTAGTTGCTGATTGGAGTTGTAACTTCTGTCAATCTCCAATAACGATTTGCTTTCGAACTCTGCGTAGACGTTCTGACTATCAATGCTCTTACCGGCACGTTCCAAGGCCATCGCTAAGTCGTAGAGGTTCTCGGGGCGGGGTACCGCTTGATAGCATTGTTCCAGTAGAGAAATAGCTTCATTGTATTTTCTCTGCACAATTCTCACCTGAGCGAGATGACCAAGTGCGTAATAGTAATTAGGGAAAAGACTGAGCGCACTCTGAAGACTCTTTTCAGATTCTACAAGTTTACCCTCCGATAATTGAAGACGGCCGATCTGGCTGAGGATCCAGGCCTGGTCGGCGCTTTCGGCGGGGGGGGTGGCCTCAAGCACCATCTGCATCAGCTCAAGCGAGCCATCCACATCGCCAAACAACTCGCGTAGGTAGGCAGCACGGGTAAGTGCCGGGAGATTGCCGGGACGCAAATTGAGCATGAGCTGCGTCGCTTTTTCTGCGTCCTCATAGTTTCCCAACTCGGCATTGGCGTCGCTAAGAAAGCCGTAGACCAGTACGTCGTCTGGAAGGCGTTTGTTAAGTTTATGCGCCTCTTCGAGGGCGGTGGTAAATTCATGGCGTCCCAGCAATAGCCAGACTCGAATTCGCTCTCCGTCAAAGTTCCCGGGAGAAATTGCGAACGACTTCTTTAGCGTCTCGTCCGCCTGGACATAGAAGCTCATATCGGACGTCTCTCGTGCCCGGCGCAACTGCCCCAGCGCAAGTGCATTGTAGGCGGAATAATTCTTCGGGCTCTTGTCGATCAGCTGACTGGCTTGGGCTATGCTCCGCTCAGCGGGAGAGAGTCTTGCTTCTGACAAACTGGAATTTGTCTGAGCCAATAGAGTCGTCGTGGCCAGAAGTACCGCCATTGAGTTCAACGGTCTTGTCATAAGCTCCCCCTGGATTTTCTGGTGAATGTTGTGGCCGCGTCGCGAGGATGCGGCCACATGCTGAAAAGATTACTGCACGGGACAAATGCCAGTTGACTGTCCCTCACAACCAAATTGGCCAGGGCCAATGTGGTGGCTATCGCGGCCGCTATGCGCTGGAAGGACGTAAGGAAATCTGGTTCTGTACCCGCCGTCAGCGATATTGACGCCATCGCCGATAGGTGTGCCGAACTTGTTTGGGTCAACAAGGATACCCGCGACCGCCCGCGCCGCGATGTCCACTACGTCGTCGATTGGTCGGCGCCCTTGAGGGAAACCCGCCAGATCACCCGCCAAGAAGCCGAGACGCCGTTGGCTGCCAACAGGTGTCGGTGGAATTCCGGTGTTGAGCCGCAGCAGGTCGGCCACTGGACCGGCATCATCCGGCCCACATCCAGGACAAATCGGAGCCATGTACTGCACCAGTGGTAATAGGTCAGTGCGTGGGGCTGGTGGTATCGGCAATCCCAGAACTGTATTGAACAAGTGAGCCAACAGGGGATCAAGGAAAAAGTTGGCGAACTGCGAATCGTTCTGGGGATCCGAGACGCTGAATAGGTCTTTCGACCCCGTGCCTATCAGCAGTTCGTTCATCAACGGATTGCCTTCCCGGTTCACCTGCTGCCAGTCACCTTTGCCATTCACTTTACCGTTCATTCGGCGAACCGTGATTCGCTGACGATCGGTTTCGCCGTATGTGCCGATCACGGCTTCCTTGTCGCCCGGGCCGTGGATTTTTCCGTCGACGGTGAGCATGGTGATGGGAACTTCGAGCACGATGGAGTTGACGTTGAAGCCAGCTACGGAGTTCGAGGCGTAATTGCGTGTGTCATCGGCGTCGACGGTAGGGCTGAGAATGCCTCCCACGCCCATACGGAAGTTCAAAGAGTCGAACGCGGCACCGAGATCTATATAGAAAGGATCATTCACCGTGCCCGCAAATACCCGAACCCCATCGCCAAGTTCGTAGATGCCTTGGTTGTATAGATCTTCGTAGTGCGGCATGGTAAGGGGGCCGACATTGGTAGGTACAGCAAACAGTGTGCGCCCTCGGTTCAGATCTCTGGCGACACCATCTTTAATCATTGTCACGCTGTAGGTTTGGCGTAAGCTCAAACCTTCTGATCCAGGCCCGTCCAAGGAGGTGATGGGCGGAATCCCCGCGATTCCACCGACGTAGCCGGTGAACACGCCGGGCTGGCGAATTTCAGTCTTGAAGCGGAATTCGAAGCTTATCTCGGTCTGGCCATCTTGGTCGTTGTCAACGTTCATGACGTACTTGACGTTAGGATCGAAGGGGAAGTAGTTAGGGCCATTGGAAGGCTCGAGGAACCCGTCCACGTTGAGAATCATGGTTACCCGGTCGGGATGGTCGTAGCTGACAAAAGCATACCAATCCGTTACGTCTGCTCCCCGGTCGAGTGCGACAATGGGTGCTTCGCGGTGGCTAGATGCAAAGACGCTGCCTGGAAGCAGGATGAGCATCAGCATCATAGACGAGATACCCGGGCGAAATCTGTGTGGCTGCATGGCGCTCCTTCGGAGACGAACTACTCGGTTTAAATTCCGAGTTCCATCTCTAATACGGAACAAAGGCATGATTTGGATTGTTGGAATTAGACTTTTAATTGAGGAGATGTCTCTTTAAATCTGCTGCGACGGATGCAATCACCTGAACAGCTGGGTATCTACTAAGGATAATGAGGCGAGGGACGAGTAAAAGATGAACTAAGCCTGAGACTTCGGTTTCAGTGTGGTGTCCAGTGCGGATTCGCTGTGAACAATCCATTGACGAACCCGATCTGAACGGTCACAAACGCTCCAAAGGCGACGCTGATGAGTCCCGAGGCCGTACCTAATCTCCGATTGAAGTTGGTGAATTTCTTGCCAGTGTAAGCAAAAGGCGCTCCAATAATCATGGTGATCATCATCATTCCCGCAATCGTCCCCGCGCCAAACACCAGGAGATACGCTACTGCCCAGCGCGGGTCGCGGATCGTGGTCAGAACCAGCAGCGCGACTGCCGCGGACCCTGCCAGCCCGTGCACAACTCCAATCGCAAGTGGGCGGAGGAGTTGGTACCAGCCGATTCGCGCCAGCACACTCTGAAACCCGCCTTTAGACTCTGTTTCCACGTGAAAATGAACCTCGGGCTTATGGCCGTGCATGTGGGTATGGATCTCCCCCCCATGGCGATGGGAGTGGGAGTGAATCAATCTATCCTGGCTGTGAATCGGCATCAAGCGGTTGGTAATCCACTGCATCATACCCGTCAAATTGATAACACCGAGGAATATAAGCATCAGGCCTACTGCCAATTCCATCGTCAGGCCAATTCGCGGGGGAATTACCAGGTTGAACATAATAATCGCCGCGCCTACCAATAGGATTGTGATCGTATGGCCAAGACCCCATAACATACCAATCATGCCGGCATGCCGGATGCTGCGCTGGCGGCTGACTATCGTGGTCACAGCAATGACGTGGTCGGGGTCTGTTGCGTGCCGCATTCCAAGAAGGAAACCGATACTGATGACTGTCAGGAGGTTTGTCATGGTGATAGTGATTCGAACGATTGCGGCTCACACCTTAATGTCGAGGATCCCTCCAGCCACCAGAGACCGAACAGCAATCACCAAACCCGAAAACATGATCACTGCCGCGGAAGTAAGTGGCAGCCAACGGCCAATCAGCGGTCCCTCACTGCGAAACTTCGTCATGAACTGACGAGCGTAAACCATCAGCAAACCAATAGCAATCAATACGGCTGCTAGGCCGACGCTAAACGCCAGGATCAAAAATAGGCCAAAGCCAATTCGGTTCAAAGCTACTGCGCTTAAAAGCACAACCAAAGCGGCGGGACAGGGCACTACACCTCCGGTAATGCCCAGAACCAGAAGTTGCCGGAAGGAAACATCTGGCCTGATCTCGTGGTGATGATGGTGGCCGTCTGCGTGCTTGTGTGCGTAACCATCGTGCGTGTGAATAAATCCCTCTGCGTGCGTGTGACTAGATGCTCGGCCAGGAGGATGATATCCATGAGGGCTATGAGAATGACCGAGGGCATGGGCACTATATCGTTGGAGAAACAGATAGGAGCCGAGAGCAGCGATCAGCATTCCAGAGATGGCCCCCAGCCACGGATACACTTGTTCAGGGAGGATATAGCGCGAAGCATAAAGGGTGACCGCTCCCAGCGCGTAAACTCCAGCTGTATGAGAGACGGTTACAACCAACCCGAGAATGAACGCATGGTAGGCGGTTCCCTTTGACCCTACGAGATAAGCGGCAACGATGGTCTTTCCGTGGCCCGGCTCAAGCGCGTGCAAGGCGCCAAGTCCCGCCGCGATTGCCGCGGCCACCACCAGGAACCAAATTCCGAGTTGATTTGCTGTCATGAGTTGGGTGAAGCGATTCTTCGATATAGCTTGCTTGTTGGGTTTGAGCCGGGATTCGAAGGCTGACGTGGTGAACGATAGGGTTGCGGCCGGAATTGGCCCTGCAGCATTCAGGGCTGATGCTAAAGGGCCTGCTGATCTCTGCTGAATGGCTGAAGCCTGACTGGTTCCAGGTGCACTCGCTGCTGATCGCCATAGTCGCGTCGCTGGCGAGCGGGTGGCCGTTGCAGCAACCTCGCTGCTCTGATTAAGAGTGAAACTAACGCTTGCTTCAGTGTCGAGAGGTGGACTGTCCACTAAATCCGTGGGATAGTTCGATAGCTGGGTACTCCGGTCCTTCTCTGGGACTGAGGAAATCACGATCTTTACTCCCGGCCCCGATGCTGCAATGATTTCTTTCCAGCCGACCCGATTGGGAAAGTTGTTGTCGCGGTAATAGATGGCGTATTTATCCCCATCAGACGGTATTCGGGCGGAGGCAAAGTCAGCGCGATAGAGAAAAGCCATCTTCAGAGTCGGGAGTCCACCGGCTCCGGGCGGAAACAGAATGTCTCCGAACTGAGTTCGAAGCTCGAGAGGACGGCCATCTATCGTGAGAGTCAGGCCCGCCCCGAGCGCTCGGGCCTGCTTTGCGACATAGTTGCGGGTGCCTCGATCTTCAGGGTTGGCCACCAGAGTGCCTTTCTGCATCTCCTGAAAAGTGGGGATCTCGGCCATGTCAATGATGTAACGAATCTCGACCTGACCCTTTTTCACCTCAATGCCCGAATAATGACTGATGCTGAAGTTGCCCATGGGATGCGCGAAGCACGCTGCTGAACTAAGCAGCACGAACAAGGCTGAGAAGGTTGAGGGAAGAGAACGCGAAGTTCTGATTTCCCGCGAAGTTTTGCTCATCGACTGCTGTCCCCTAGCTTGGCTGTCAGAGGTGTGGACGACATAGCCTGCAGTGCCTTACGAGCGTCATCCGCATAGAAGATGTGAAAGTGCGAATTGATGGCGAGCGCGCGTTCGAGAAGCTCCCGTGCCGACGTAACATCTCCTAGATCGCGATAAATCAAGGCGGCATGGTAATAGAACATGGCATCGTTAGTCCCCAGACGTAGAGCCCTTTCGATCGCGATCCTGGACTCTTTCAACTTTCGATTTTTGTAGAATGACCAGGCCAGCACATCCTCGGTATAGATGTCGCGCCGTACCTCCAACTCCCTTTCGGCTAACGCCAGCGACTCCGGTAGCTTGATGTTGTGATCCGCATAGAAGAGCGCCAATTCGCGGTTA
>JAFAPG010000269.1 GCA_019247235.1 Acidobacteriota bacterium | reverse complement strand
TGGGCGCTGGGGTCGGTATTTTCTCGGCGGTTAAGTCTGGGAATCGGTCCTTTTGCCGCCACGGGATGGGAGATGACATTCTCCGGGTTGGTAAATGCACTCATTGCGCTCGCGCTCGGCGACTTCCGCCACGCTGACTGGTCACGGCCAGCATGGCTGGCAATCGCGTACCTGGTTACATTTGGCTCCCTTGTCGGATTCACTGCCTACATCTGGCTGCTTGAGCATGTGCCAACAGCGAAGGTTGCGACCTATGCCTACGTCAACCCGGTCGTCGCTGTCTTTTTGGGATGGCTGCTTAGTGGCGAGCACATCGACCGCTACATGATCTTGGGAATGGTGGTCATCATCGCTGCCGTGGTGCTCGTGACCACATCAAAGCTGCGCTCCCCGCAAGTGCGAACCGGTGCACAGATCTGTGAAGCCGGTGCGGACTAATCAGCACCGCCGGAAAGCGCCTGCGACAGCTGCTTGGTTCGCGGATGCTTTTCTAAATCCGGGGCTGCTTTTCTAAATAGACGGTCGCATTGATAGACGCGGCTCTGGGCTTAGCCGCCCAGAGCCGCCCCCGCCGGCGGTTCTGATAGTCTGAGACTGCCGTTCCTCATACGAATGACATTTCGCGCTCTTCTCCTTTGTGCATTCCTCACATCAAGTCTCTTTTCTCAAACCAAACCGGCAGCCGGGTTCCAAACAGACGCCTTTCGCACCGGAGCGAATGAATTTCAAATTTGGTCTGGATACTCGCCCGATTCGCTAACCTGGATCGGCAAGAGTGAGGCTCGCCGCCTGTTCATGGCTGGAGCCGGTTGGCGACGGGTGATGCTGGCCACCGATGGCTTCGCCTGGAAGTTCACGGTCGATATCGTTCCCGTTGCGCTAGTCTCGCAACCGACCTTCAATGGTGGCGAAACGGTCCAGGATCCGAACCGAATATTCGCAGGATGCACATCGTGTTCTGGGTCGATCGGCAGAAGAACTACGTATGGGGTAGGCTTTGCCCCGGTGGGATTCGAATTTAATTTCCGCCGGAAGCGCCGGATTCAGCCGATTGCGAACATCAACGCCGGACTGCTGCGGTTTACGCGTGAAGTGCCGGTCGCAAACTCTGCCGCGATCAACTTCACGTTCTCCTGGGGCACTGGAGTGCAGATATTCACCACTGAAGCGCGTTCGGTGATACTTGGCTATCGCTTTCACCATATCTCAAATGCCAATTCGGGAACGCCATTCAATCCGGGAATCGACTCCAATTTTATGTATCTGGGCTATTGCTTTCACAAGTAGCTGCTGGCTGCCAGCCACGGGCTGCTGGCTTGAAGGCGTCGGCGGCAACCCACGCTTCAGTGCGAATACCTGGCGAGATATACAAAGGAAAAAGGGCTTTCTTGTGGGAAAGCCCTTTTTCTTTCAGTTTGAGTGTCTTACTGGCGGCCGGTCGCCAACAGTTAGTAGCCAGCCGCTAATCGAGCCAACAGCTAGCAACTAATCCTGATCGTTGCTCGCGCGTTTCCAGTTCATGATCTCGCCCAAGGTTGTCGTTGAGCTTGAGACTGGCTGCTTGTACGCTTCAACATCGGCGCGGCTGGCTTCTTCGCCTACCGCCCGCAGACTCAACCCCACCTTCTTCTCATCCGGATTCATCTTTATGATCTTGAAGTCGTGCTCTTGTCCGGGCTCCAGCTTGATCGGAGTGCCGTGAGAATCGGTAGCCTCGGAGTTATGGCAGAGGCCTTCCACACCGTCTGAGATTTCGACGAACGCCCCGAACTGGGCCGTGCGCAGCACCTTGCCTCGCACAACATCGCCGACCCGATGCGTTGCGAAGAAAGTCTCCCAAATATCCGGTTGCATCTGCTTGATTCCCAGTGAAAGACGGCGATGCTCAGGCTCGATCGCCAGAACCTGCGCCTTGACCTTCTCACCCTTCTTCAGAACCTCGGAGGGATGCTTCACGCGCTTGGTCCAACTTAGATTGCTAACGTGCACCAGGCCATCAATGCCCTCTTCGATCTCGATGAAGGCGCCGAAGTCGGTGAGGTTGCGTACTCTGCCTTCCACCACGCTGCCCACCGGATACTTGTCGTGCAGTTGTTCCCATGGGTTCTGCTCGAGCTGCTTGAGGCCAAGGGAAATGCGCCGCTCCGTCGGATTGACGTTCAGCACAACGGTTTCGACTTCGTCGCCGGGCTTCACGATCTTCGAGGGATGTTTCATCCGCTTCGACCACGTCATCTCGCTGACGTGCACCAGACCTTCTATACCCTGCTCCAGCTCCACAAAGGCGCCGTAGTCAGTCACGCTCAATACGCGTCCGCGAACACGAGCTCCGATGGGGTACCGCTCCGCCGCGTCCAGCCAGGGATCAGGCGTGAGCTGTTTGAAGCCGAGGGAGACACGCTGCTTGTCCTTGTCGAATTTAAGAACCTTTACGTGAATCTCATCCCCGACGTTCACGAGGTCTCGGGGATGGGTGAGGCGTCCCCAGGACATATCGGTGATATGCAGCAGACCGTCTAGTCCGCCCAGATCGACGAAGGCTCCGTAATCGGTGAGATTCTTCACTGTTCCCGTCAGAACCGCGCCCTCTTCGAGATGCTCAAGAGTCTTGGAGCGCTTCTCTGCCTGGTCTTCTTCGAGGAGTTGCTTGCGCGAAACCACGATGTTGCCGCGCTTTTTGTTCAGTTTAATGACGCGAACATCGAGCTCCTGCCCCTTAAAGCCATCCAGATTACGGACTGGCTTGAGATCGACTTGGGAGCCGGGGAGAAATGCGCGAACCCCTCCTACATCGACTGAGAGACCACCCTTCACGCGATCAACCACGAAGCCCTTGATATTGGTCTTATCGTCGTAAGCCTTCTCGATATCGTCCCAAACACGAATGCGCTGCGCCTTTTCATGCGAGAGCAGGACGTAGCCTTCTTCGGTTTCACCCCGATCGATGATCACGTCGATGCTGTCGCCCGGTTTTACTCGAGGCTGACCGTCGCGTCCTATGACCTGTGCGATAGGCACCATGCCTTCCGACTTGAACCCGACATCTACGACTACATACTTGTCGGTCAGCTTTACGACTGTGCCCTTAATGAGATTGTCTTCGGCGGGGGCTGCGGCTTCGGCGGCAGACTGCTCCGCTTCAAAGCTCTCCAGGGCGGCGGCGAAATCCATTTCTTCGCGCTGCGTCTCCGGCGCAGTGTGCGCCTGATCCTCATGCTCGGAAGTGGAAAGTTGTGGGTTTTCGGTCTCGAGTGCGGTGGTTTCAGTTTCGGTATTCAGGGTTGTAGTCTCACGATTGGAATGTTGAGGGCCTTGCACGTGTACCTGATGAATGCCCTCGCGTGAGGGATTCGCATTTTCGCTACC
>JAFAPG010000235.1 GCA_019247235.1 Acidobacteriota bacterium | reverse complement strand
GCAGTCGGCTGGTAAACGATGTTGTTACGGATACGCACTTGAAGATTAGGCTGACCATTCTGAGGGCCGCTACTGTCAAACGCACCTCCCCATCCCGGGCCTAGCTGCCCTTGCGCTGTTTGCGGGCCGCAATCGTAAAGGGTGTTGTTGTACACTTCCGCTACACCGCCCCCGGCCGGGGGAGCGTTTACGTAACCGGGAAAATCCACACAGAAGTATCCTCCCTGCCCGTTCTGGCTCGGTCCCCGTCCTACGTGATAAACGATATTGTTGAAGACCTCCACTGGCCCCTGCGAGGGATCTACGGTGGCCAACAAGAGCCCCGAGTTTTGTACGTCAGAGACGATATTGTCGTGCACGTGCAGATCAAATTGTTGGTGGCCTGTGGGATCACCAGAGCCGCCCCCATTCAAGGGTGAGGAATGAAACTGCATTCCAGACCCGCCGTTCACGTGCGCGATGGTGTTCCAGCCGGCGTCGATGTGGTTGCTGTCGGTTGAGAAGTAAACCCCGTGATAGAGCGTCGAGGCTCCCGTCCAACCGACGTCATGCACATTGTTTCCATAAAAAGAAACGTTGTCCACTTGACTGGTCTCAACACATGCCGTAGCCCCATCCCCAAAAGGACAAGAGATGTCGTTGCCTACGATCCTCCAGTTGTGGGAGCGGGGAGCGGCTTGAAGATAGTTGGCGGTGGCAACTAGGGCATAATTGTTGCCCCGCAGGACCAGATTGGCGATGGTGAAATAGCTATACAACGAATTGTTGTCATACGTGGCCACGCCCTCAAAGCACTGCGAACTGCTGCATGGACCCGAGCCGATCTGTCCAATCTGGGCTGTTTCTCCTGGATAACCAACCAAAGCAATCGGGTTGCCAGCGGTTCCGGTCAGAGACCGATTCAGTCCGACGGCGACGGAGCCATCGGCCTCATCGCTGCGGGCCTCGACAATTCCCTCCCGAATATAAACGACGTCGCCAGGCTGGATCACATCGACAGCGTGCTGAACATTGCGCCAACAATGACCAAATACGCCAGTATCGGAATTACTGCCGGTGGGAGAAACGCAATAGACCTTGCCCTGCGCCCGAACCGTGAAGGGCACGGAGTTGCTAGCGGCCCCGCCGACTACAACGCTGATGGACTGCGAGCCTAGGGGAACTCCCGATGGGACCTGGAATGCGACCTGTTTGTTAGTCCAGACCTTATAGTTGACGGCAGCAGTGCCGCCAATTTTCACCATGTTGCCTTGCTGCGAAGAGCCGAAGTTGGCACCATAGACGGTCACGTAGACACCGTTGCCGTTCTCCCCGCCCAGGTTTGTACCACTGTCTAGGTCGGAAAAGAAGATGACAGCCGGACCGAGACTTGGGACCGAGGTTCCGCCACCGGCGTTTGCCGATCCCCCGACGGAACCTACTCCTGCGCAACCTATTATCCCCGCTAAGAGCGATCCCAGCACTAGTAAACAGACGCGTTCTTTTGACGTGGAACCCCGGCATCGACGGAATGCCCTTAGCGTGGGCGCCGAGTAGTCGAACGACGTCAATGCCCAGCAACCTGCGACGAGATAGGAGGTCTGGGAAACTGATTCTTTCCAATGTATAGCAAGAATGGGCTTAGAAAAGCAGTCTCCACGCTGCGTCCTCCAATCGTTAGGCGAAGCAATCCATTCAGTAGCACTTGTGTCTTATCGATTAACTGAAAAGTTAGACTGTAAGCTCCGCCCTGCTTCGCATTTGGGCCGGAGACCGGAGCCGCGACGTCACACACGCCGTAGTATCCGCAAAAAACGGATTGCAGATGCGGTGTTGCGAATGCAGTGGCGAACTTTGATATGCGCATGATTTCAAGATTATGTGCCTGGAGCGATGCCTTATCGAATATCAACGCCAAAAAGTAGGCCAAGCCCCGGAAATTGGGTACGCTGACGACTAAAGAGCCTCCCGGCTTAAGTAGTGCGCAATGTTTTGCGAGTATTGGCTCAATATCCGAAAAGTGTTCGACTACCCCTCGTGAGACGACTACATCGAAGCTGGCTCGGTAAGCGCTTTGAAACTCGTCGCCAAAGGCGTTGGCGAAGATAATATTGTTCGGATCCAGATCATTTTGTGCAAAGATCTGCTGGTTCATTTTGAAACCAGCCGGCGAGTACTCCACTCCGTACGGAATGCAGCCGAACGTCTGGGCCAAACGCACTAGGTAGTGACCCGGCGCGCTACCAATCTCTAAGACTCTGGCGCCAGCCATGGCCGGCAGGTATTTTGGGTAAATGTGCTCCCAAAGTACGTAATCAGAGTAAGGCCGAGAAAATCGCTGAATTTTCTTTTCGCCGAGAACACCTTTGACCGCTTTTTTGAGCCGGTCAAGCAAAGCCAGGGTTTCTGCTGGTTGGTGTTTCGGGTGCCAGAACTGGTCCCAAAAGCCCGGCGTAGTCAATTGGGTTTCGATGACTTCATTGATGTGTTCTCGGCAAACTTCTCTTTGATCGTTTCTGTTCATATTTCCGGGTTGTTAACGAGCGAATCAAGACAACAGCGATCACAAAGCGAAAAATGGTCTCGAGTGCTACTCACGTATCACTTGCAACAGTTTCCCTTGTGACGTCAAGGGTAGCCGTTCGCACCACTCGAGATCGAAGGCCAATCCTCCTAGCGCGCGCTGCACAAGATAGCGAAGCTCGGCTTGCCGCGAGTCAGCCAACTGCTGACCTTTTAGGCGTAGAGTAAGGGATGTCGAACCTCGCAATACCACTTGGAACTGATGCACCTCCGGGTAGTCTTTTAGCAGGTGATTCCAAAAAAGACAGTGTAGCCGGCGGCCATCAGGAAGTGGAATCACGGCCGACCGGCGGCCGTGGAGCAGATCGAGCGCGCGAATACCGGATTCATCTTGATCGCTCGCGTTATAGGAAGCGAGATCGCCAATGTCATAGCGCAAGAAGGGCGTTCCGCGGCAGACCAGGCTGGTGGCGATCACCCGGCCGGGTTCGCCGGGCAAAGCGGGTTTGCCCGCGTCGTCGACGATCTCGAGGTACACCAGCGGCCGCAAAATCTGCAATCGCGCGCCCTCAAACGATTCGAAAGCCATGGCCGACAATTCGCGCCCGCCGTATAGGTTGAGAATCGGAACGCCGAAAGCTTTGCGGAAAAGCGCCCGCTGATGATCGAACAGCATTTCGCCGCCATTCCAGGCGACTCGAATGGCATCCTGAGGCAGTGCAATGCCGCGCTCTAAGACCGAGCGGGCCACAAATTCAAGCATTGAGGTGAAGCCGAAAAGCGCTACAGGTCGGCAACGCCGCACCAAAGCGATAACCTGATCCGCGGTTTTCTCATTTAGCCGATATCCGTCAATGAGGTACTGGCGTCGGATTGCCCAACGCATGCGCGCGCGCCAACCACGGGCTTTGCCTACATCGCGCTCCGAGCCCCATGCGCAGATGATTGGAATACCCGGGCGCCAGCCCATCCTGAGTCGGGTATAAAATACGGCGGCGGTTACTGCTCGGAGCATTTGCA
>JAFAPG010000232.1 GCA_019247235.1 Acidobacteriota bacterium | reverse complement strand
GCCCAGAGCTGCGCCCACAAGTACCGCTAAGAACAAAAGCCTGCGAAACCGCACCGCGTCCCTTTTCCCTGTCGTTTTAAATCATCGACGAAAATTGCTGCCCAGGAGCGAAACATCATCTTCTGCAAGACTGTGAATCAGTGCCTGATGAAAGTAGTCTGCACTGGCCGCAGCCGAGTGGCCATAGCGCTTTTGGTACGTTGCCCGGCTCTTCTCAATATCCTCTTTCAGCCGGTCGTATAAGTCCTTGTGCTTGCGTCCTTCCGCCACTTTCTCTTTATTGTAGAGCTTGATTTCATCCATGAGGAGGCGGGCGAAGCGCTGGGCCTTGTGATGAATTTCTGCGTCCTCGTTGGGGGGCACGCTGGCCGCCCCGCCCCATGCGGCGGCCGCCGACATTGCGGCGGCGGGAGCTGTTTCAGCTGTAGCCTGAGGCTTGGCCATATGAAGGGGGGCATGCGCGGCAAAGGGATCGTTACTTGGCATGGGCTGCGCCGAGTCGGAGGCTTCGCTGCCTTCTTTGTGCGCCAACCGACGCTGGGCAATCACTTCCAACCAAGCGCTGGTCGCACGAACGAGCACATCGAGTGCGGCCGGATCGAGCGTGCCCCCATCCGGCCCGCAATCGGCGTAAACCAAAGCCGAGACTTTATCTTTGAGAACTAGAGGCAGTAGCGACGCTCGCCCGTCCCGAGGGGCACCAAAGCTCGCGATAAACCGCTGATCAAAATCAGTGACGCTTCCGCTCTCGGCCGAGCGCGATGCCATCACCCGTGCGAGAAGCGGAGAAGTCGTATCTAAAGGAAAATCTTTCACTGAATCATTGCGAGAAAAAGCGATTCCTTGCCAGCCCATAGCCGTACCCGACTTGATCACAAACAGCGCGGCTCGCCCACTGTAGAGCACGGTGTTTTCAAGCAGAGCGCGCAAAATTTCCTTTTGCGTGGTTCCTGCTTGAATGGCGGAAATCGCCTTTTGCAGCGCGGCACTAGAGCTAGTCGCTGCTCCGGTACTCCCGCTTAGCGTGGGACGAAGGTCACGGAGAACTTCTTCGACCACGCTCTCCCGCCAAGACGCAAGCTGGCGTTCGACTACCTGCGCAACCGCGCTGCGGACAATTTCTTCGACACGATTTTCTTGCATAGTTGCTCTGACAAACGCCTTCGAGACTAGCTTTTCCGCATTATAGGCTGAACCGAGGTTTGACCAGCAGGTCACTTTGGTCACATAGCGGAGCCGAGTGCTGGCCGAGTGCAGCGCCATGCTGCCCTGCTTGCCATCCTCTGCCGATTGCTGCGATCATCACTGCTTTCGGTTCTTAGCCGGACCCGAGGTGACTGAATTGCGTAGTCTTTTATTCTCGTTGGCGATACTTTGGGGCTGCAGTGCGAACCTGGTGGGGCAATCTGCGGAAAACCTTTATCAAGAAATGAGTTGGCGCCTAATTGGACCCTTTCGCGGAGGCCGCACGCGGGCCGCGGCCGGAGTACCCAGCCAGGCGGGAGTTTTCTATGTAGGAGCGGTAAATGGAGGTGTCTGGAAGACCGATGATTTTGGACGTACCTGGCAGCCAATCTTCGACCAAACAGGAACGGCATCGATTGGCGCCATTGCCGTTGCCACTTCCCATCCGCAAATCATTTACGTAGCGAGCGGCGAGGGTTTGCAACGCCCGGACCTGTCGGTGGGTAACGGCATTTATAAATCCAGCGATGGAGGCAAGACGTGGGCTCATCTGGGTCTCGCGGACGGGCAGCAGATCCCGGCCTTGGCCTTGAACCCGAAAAATCCTGACGTGGTGTTTGCTGCGGTGTTGGGCCACCCATACGGTCCCAGCCAAGAACGAGGAATCTTTCGCTCCACCGACGGCGGAGCTAGCTGGCAAAAAGTTCTTTACAAGGACGAAAATACGGGAGGTTCTGATGTCGAAATCGACCCGGTAAATCCCAATATCGTTTACGCCTCTCTGTGGCAGTCACGGCTAGGTCCGTGGGAAGATAACAACGCATTCGTCGGGCCAGGCGGTGGCCTGTTCAAGTCCGTCGATGGCGGGAACAGTTGGCGGAAGCTGAGCCAAGGCTTGCCGGATGACCTGGTGCAAATTAATGTGGCCATCGCCCCCAGCCGGCCGAGCCGCCTTTATGCCACGGTGTCGACCACCACTCCTACCAGCTACGCTACGGATAAAGGGATGGGATTTTTTCGCTCCGACGACAGCGGAGAAAGCTGGAACCGCATCACCAGCGACCCCCGGCCGGCTATGAAGATCGGGGGCGGCGACCTGCCGGTGCCCAAGGTTGACCCGCTAAATGAAAATGTGGTTTATAGCGCCAGCATAGTCACCGTCCGATCTACGGACGGAGGAAAAACTTGGGAGAGTCTTCGCGGTGCTCCCGGGGGTGATGACTATCAAAATTTGTGGATCAATCCCGAGAACCCCCAGATCATTCTGCTGGTTTCCGATCAAGGCGCCATTATTACCGTGAATGGCGGGAAAACTTGGAGCTCTTGGTACAACCAACCAACCGCCCAGATGTTCCATGTCATCACCACGAATTCCTTTCCTTACCAAATCTGCGGCGCCCAGCAGGAGAGTGGTTCATTATGTACAAGTAGCCGGGGAAACGATGGTGAAATTACCTTCCGAGAGTGGCATCCGGTGGGAGTCATCGAATATGGATATGTCGCTCCCGATCCAGTTAACCCAGAGCTGATTTATGGAGCGGGGCGAAGCGAAGTTTCCCGCTTTCATTGGAGCACGGGCCAGGTCGACAATGTCACTCCCATTCCGCTGCGCGAGCAATACCGAGTCGATCGAACCGAACCGCTAATCTTCTCCCCCGTCGATCCGCATCTCTTGTATTACGCCGC
>JAFAPG010000524.1 GCA_019247235.1 Acidobacteriota bacterium | reverse complement strand
CCATTGCTAGGGCCCTCGTCTATTCGTACGACAATCGTTTGGCAACCCTGACCGATGGCGAAGGCCATTTTGAATTCCGACGGGAGAAGGTGCGTGCGGAAACTGATCAAGGTTTTGTTTCCCCGAGGCCGAATCGAGACGTTGGCGGTCTGGGATCCTATAGGTTAGCGGCGCGCAAGGCAGGATATTTGAGCGATCCAGCTTCGGCTGGCGACCCCCCTCGTCCGGGTGTCGATCGAACCATCCTTCTCATTCCCGAAGCGATCATTCAAGGACGTTTATTGATCTCAGGCGCCGAGTTGCCCCCTACTATCCCCCTGCAGCTTTACAAGCGCCAAATTAGCGAAGGCAGACCTCATTGGATGAGCAAAGCCAGCGCCCATACCGATTCAAGTGGGCAATTCCGCTTCGCCGAGCTTGAGCCGGGAGAATACAAAATCATGACTCTCGAGCAGATGGATGATGACCCTGCGATCATTGCTCTCTCCGGCCCTAGGTTCGGATTTCCGCCCTCCTGTTTCCCCGGGGTGGCAGATTTTTCAACCGCTGCTCCGATTCAGCTCACCATTGGACAGATCTTCGATGCCACAATGACATTAAGCAGCCAACCCTACTTTGCGGTGAAAGTACCGATAGCCAACGTGGAAGCCATTTCTGGCCTCCGGGTAAGCGTATTTGCGCGTGGACATTCAGGTCCCGGCTACTCACTCGGATATAACCCGAACCAGCACCGGATTGAGGGACTCCTGCCCAACGGTAGCTATTTCATCCAGGTGACTGCCTGGCGACCGTATCAGGTAAGCGGTACGACCACTATCAGCGTCGCCGGTCGAGACATCGAGGGCCCAACCTTAGCACTCTCCCCAACCTCTTCCATTGCCGTCCGGGTGAGGGAAGAATTCACATCAAGCGGAGACACGGGAGTCTCCTTCATGACCAATGGGCATAGGTTTAGGCGGGACGGTCCGCGTGCGTATCTTCAAATCTATCTCGAGCCAGCGGACGATTTCGCTCTCGAAGGAACCGCGGGCTTGGCCGAGTTCATATCGCCTGACGATAATTCTCTGGCGATCACCAATGCCTTGCCGGGGCGATACTGGGTTCATGTCAGAAGTTTGCGCGGTTATGCCGCCTCGGTCACTGCAGGCAATGTAGATTTGCGTCAGGATCCGTTGGTGGTTCTTCTGAGTGGCAACCCTCCCATCGAGATCACCATGCGCGATGATGCCGGGAGGATCGAGGGCACTGTGGTAGGCCAGCATTCAGGGCCTTCTCCGACCGGTCTTCTGGGAGCGCAAGCCGAAATGCCGCTTCGCGCCTGGATCTATTGCATACCTCTGCCCGGGAGCACGGGCGAGTTTCAACAGTTGTCGAGCTCTGCGGAAGGTGCGTTTACTTCTGCTCCCATGGCTCCGGGTGGCTATCGCTTGCTGGCCTTTGATACTCCCCAACCTGAGCTCGCGTATCGGGATTCCGAAGCGATGCGCGCCTCTGAGGCGCTTGGCCGCATCGTCAACCTAGGTGCGGGTCAATCCGTACATGTTGACCTCGAACTGATTTCTAGCAGCACGAGTTTGGAGTAAGCCGTGTACGACTGTTTTTCGCGTGGGCTGACCGTCGCTTCAAGGCTTTTAATCGTAAGTCTGTGGAGCGGGCTAAACCTTGCTCTGTGCCAAACCAACCCTAGGGTTATTCGATCTCCGGGAGCCTATGAAGTGGCCGGGGCAGTCATCGGCCAGTCCGATGGGCATGCCTTAGCCCGCGCGCGAGTAGTTTTGACCGACGTAAAAAATGGAGAGAAAAGCCAAACCACCTTCTCCCGAGAGGATGGCAGCTTTACCTTTACGGCAGTCCCTGAGGGCAAGTACTCGCTGCAGGCGACGATGCGCGGATTTTTGTCCAGCGCTTACGATCAGCATGAAGAGTTTTCGACTGCAATTGTCACCGGAGCAGGTGTCGATACGAAAAATCTGACACTTCGTTTGTCTCCTGCCGGCGTAATCGCGGGCAAGATTTTCGATGAAAACGGAGAACCGGTTCGGCACGCACAAGTAAGCTTATTTCGGGTCATCCACACCCTGGGTAGCAATGAGGTGCGAAGAGTCTACTCGGAGCAAAACAATGATCTCGGCGCGTACGAATTCACCCGTCTGGCTTCTGGCTCCTATTACATCGCGGTCCAGGCGACTCCCTGGTACGCTGTGCATCCGCAACGCTCAAATGGAGCACAGTTTGACCAAGTGGATGGCCGTCTCAATGTCGCGTACCCGATCACTTATTGCGGGGACAGCACCAGCGCGGATGCTGCGACCCCCATTTCCCTGGCGCCTGGCGCCCACATCGACTGCGACATTCACCTGAAGCCCGTGCCAGCTCTGCGCTTGACCGTACACCTTACCGACGCTTTGCCCAATGTGGGTTTGCAACTAGGTCAGGAGGGACCTGATCGGGAGGTGGCCACGGCCTTTGTTCCCGAAACCAGAGTCGAAAGGGTTGCAGCCGACGTGTGGCAGATCAGCGGGATCCCGGCTGGAAGCTACCGCCTGCTAGTTCCGGGCCAAACTGGCGGGCTGGGCCAGAGCGCCCCTGTGGAGATTGTGAACGACGGCCAACAGGTCGAGGCATCCAGTGAGCTGAGCCGGTTAAAAGTTTCCGCCCAACTCCTTGGTGACAAGACTTTGCCGCACGACCTCACGGTCTTCTTACGTTCCGAGGGGGGCATCGTCCGCAGCGGGCAGGCCCTCGGCGAAGACGAACAGACTCGGCCGCTCGAAGTTGCTCCGGGCCGATACGAAGTCATGGTGGGCGGGGGAAACAAGGCGTACTCGATTGTGCATATGTCCGGCTCCGGATGTGAAGTTTCTGGACACATGGTCGACGTGCCTGCGGGTTCGGCGACTCTGGCGCTAACTGTTGTCCGAGGAGCCGCGCGGGTAGAAGGAGTGGTTCAGCGCAATGGTCGCCCACTGGCTGGAGCCATGGTGGTGCTCGTTCCGGACGACCCGGTAGGAAAACGAACTCTATTTCGGCGCGACCAGAGTGATTTAGACGGAAGTTTCGCGCTGAATTCTGTTGTTCCCGGCGGGTACACCGCGGTCGCCATCGAGGACGGGTGGGATCTGAACTGGTCAGAACCGGCTGTCATTTCGGCCTACTCAAAGCGAGGAGTGGCGGTGAAAGTGAGAGATGGGGAAACCGGTCTCATTCGGTTGTCGCAGCTGCTTGAGGCGCAGTCTAAATAAGCCGAGTTTCACCGCCTGTTAGGTTACTTGAGCAAGCGCGCGATCTTCGGCGTCAGGCTCCGGACTGCTGGATGCGCTTGGGCTCAGCATATGCCATCTGAGGGGCCAGCGAACGGCTCTTTCAATGGCACCGGCTCCTCTAGCCGAGCTCTATTCGAATGAGCGTCGGAGTCGCGATTCAGAAGCTGGGTGACGTTCCCGCGCATGCCCAGGCGCGCGGGGGTGGGGTCGGCGAATCGTCTCGCTGAGCCGGGCGGCTCGCCCCGGGGGTGGCGGTGCAGGGCAACGAAATGGCGGGCGGCCACCAGTTTGCCAGCTAAGCTGCCGAGAAAGCCAGTTCCTCAATGAAGAGAACCCGCATCACCGCCCTGTTCAGCGTGTTGTGAGTTGTTTCGCCAGTTCGGAAACTTCGGCGACATCGTAGGCCCCGGACAAGTCGGCATGTCCGGCGAGAGTTTCGCGTTCATGTCCATCCACCAGGATTTTTACCCGGAGAATGCTGGGGATGTTCGCCGTAAGGGTTTCCATAATGGATGCCAGAGTGAGCTCCTCAGCCAGAACCCCGGATGTTTGGCTGTCGACAAAGGTGGCGTTCAGATCCAGCACGGCAAGGCCAGGGTCGACCAGGTACACGTCATGCAGCTCGGAGGCTGCCGCGATAGGATGGGGAGAGTTCTTCTCGGCATAGCGGTTCATCAATGCTCGCAGCAGTTCCTCAGCCCGCTGCTGTTGGTTCGAGGTCAAAGGAATTGAGATCCGCTCCCTATGCAGCGCCGCCTCTTTGTCATAGGCGACCCAGAGGGTAGCTTGTTGCAAGGGACCGGCGGCAGGCGGAGCGACATGCTGAGCCGTCGCTGGAGGAGGAGAATTGAGGACTTCGCGACGCCGGAGTTGCCATACATAGATGGCCATGGCGAGAGCGAGTAAAAACAGAAGTGCCGTCATGATCCAGTATTGGCGTGGAATCATGAAATTGGACCCGGTCTGGCGGGAAGAAGCCCGAGCGTTCCGACCACCGCGTTGGCCATTGCGGTCGAGATCAACCGCTGGTACTCGACCGAGGCCAATTGCAGGATGTCTCCGTTCATGGGTGCTATCTCAATGGCAAACGCCGGAGCGGTGACGTTATTCAGCGGGCGAAGCGGCGCTAGGAGCAGGCGAGCCGGCAAGCCCCACCTTTCGATCGTGGGCGTCACTAGCGTGCTTACCAATCGACTCTGCGCAAGCCAAGTCGATTGGGCCGTTTGCCAGGGCAAAAACAGCCCGTGAGTGCTCGCAACCGCCGGCAGCAAGGCATTGATCACCGTTATGCCACTCCCGAGAGATGTGGAATGAATGGTGATGTACAAGGTTGGATGCTCGGAGTTTACCCGAGCGGCACGCTGGTCAGCGGTCAAAGTGGTGTCCTCGTCGCGCAGCAACTGGGCGGGCAGGCCATGGTTGGACAATTCCTGGCGCAGACGCCGGGCAAATGCCAGGTTGACGTCCTTTTCCGGAATGGCAGGGTTCAACATGGCACCGGTATCGCTTCCCCCATGGGCTGGATCGATCAGTACCAGACGTTCAATGCGCGCGCCCGTCTGTTGTCCTGAGGTCGGGCTCGAGGGCCTCGCCTCTTGGCGAGCCACGAGGACCGAGCACAGGAAGATGGCCGCCACGCAACCACACCCGCTTCCGAGCGCTTGAATTTTACTCAAGCGCATAGATAGTCAGCCCGCTCAACAGCTTGGGGTAGAAATCGGTGGATTTCTGGGGCAGAACCTCGCTGGCCAATGCCACATCGCGGACCTGGTCGATGCGAACCGGGTTCATGAGAAAGGCGACATCTGCTGCTCGCTGCCGAACTAAGGCTATCGCTTCACCACTATCGCGCAAGTAGGTTACGTGTTGCTGGGTGCGAATCGCCTCTTCGGAAATTCCTAAGGTTCTCTCTAACACACACTTGTGTAATTGCACGACATCGAGCGCTTGCTGCCGGAAACTGAGCCCGGCGAATAGGTCGGAGGGCGCTTTCGGACGATTGAGCAGAAGCACACGTTCTGCTCCTACGGCAAGCAACGCGGTCCCCGACCGACCAGCCTCGCGGAGAATTGCCGTGGCTCGGGGCCCGTCAATGCGGGCGTCTACCTCTTCGATGCCGAAATATTCGCATCCTCCGGCGTGGAATACGCTCATGTCGAACGTCGGCAGCCCGTGTACGACCCGGTGAGTTGGGAGAATCACCAGACCGGGGCTGTCCATGTTGACAAAGGTCATCATCGCCAGTTCAAAAGGGGCCAGCTCTGACCCCGTTCTTCGGTCCGGAGCTCTCTCTTTGGCATAGGCTAACGCTGTCTCGTAACGATGATGGCCATCGGCAATGATTAATTTGCGCTCCCGCATGCGCTCGCGAACAAAGTGAATGCGGGAGGCATCTGAAATCCGCCAGACTTGGTGGAGGACCTGGTATTCGTCACGTACATCGATCACGGGAGGCTCGCGGCACAACAGTGCATCCTCGATCTCGCCGTCCGGGTCAGAGTAGAGCATGAAAATCTGTCCGAAGTGAGCTCGTGTTGCTCGAAGCAGATCCAGCCGATCGGCTTTAGGTTTGGCTAGGGTCTGCTCATGCCGAAACACCACTCCCGCGGAATAATCCTCCAGTTTTCCTAAAGCAATGAACCCGCGGCGCTCGACCTCACGCGTAGTCCCCGGAGCCACGAAGCGCTGGGTGTAGCGGTAAAGCGAGGGTGCTGTTTCCTGCAGGAAGACGCCTTGACGTCGCCAGTCATTGAAGAATCCGGCAGCACGGGTATACGCATCATTGCCGGCTCCATCCGTGGCCGTGCGTTTGCCAAGGATGATCCGAACCAAGTTGAAAGGGCTCAAGGAGTAATAACGTTCTTGCATTTCCCGGGTGATCTTGTCGTAAGGCTGGGTAACGACGTGCGATGGATGAACCAGCCCCGGGTTATATCGCAGTGCACGAAAAGGTTCGATGTGCGCCATGGGGAAAGTCAAGAAATTGTACCAAGCGCGCCCTTTGCCCGACCGTGGCCCAATGGAAGCCCATCCGTGAGTAGAGCAAACTCTTGCACAAACCCCGGAATCCAAGCAATGTTCAAGCTGGCAGCAAGATTACAAAGTTTTGACGCCATGACTGTGAACTTGTGCTAATATCTCGAATCAATTCGTGGTTTCTATGACGCGCCGCCACCAGCGCGAATCCAACGACCCCGGGACCCCTAATCGAACCCTTGCTAAGGCTACGCCTAGAGCCTCCTTGCAAACCGGGTTGCCGCTGGCTGCAACCCTACTGGCCTATTTGACGCTGACTTCTCTGGCGGCTTTCGCGCAAAATACCGATGTCGACGACGTTCACATCGCTCCTCGCATTGAAACCGACAAGCCAGGTCAAATCAGTTCTGAGGCAGCACTTGAGGACACGGTTCGGGCGCATGCACCGTTAATCAAATCCAAGGTCGATTTAGTGCTCGTTCCGGTAACTGTAACCGATCCGATGAACCGCCTGGTGACTGGGCTCGACAAAGAAAATTTCGCTATCTTTGAGGGCAAAGATCGCCAGGAGGTACGTCACTTCTCGAGCGAAGATGCACCTATTTCCCTGGGGGTCATCTTTGATATGAGCGGCAGCATGAGCAGCAAGATCGAGCGTGCTCGTGAAGCGGTTATGGAATTCTTTAAGACAGCCAACCCTCAGGATGAGTTTTTTTTGATTGCCTTTGCCGACAAGCCGGAAGAGATCTCCGATTTCACCAACTCGGTCGACGACTTGCAAGG
Source organism: Acidobacteriota bacterium (assembly GCA_019247235.1). GTDB lineage: Bacteria > Acidobacteriota > Terriglobia > Terriglobales > Acidobacteriaceae > Gp1-AA145. The sequence continues at coordinate 3,988 of JAFAPG010000524.1, read as the reverse complement.
CAAGTTGGTCTACACTGTGCCCAAAGGGCGCACCGCATTGCTCGATGCTATCTACCTTGGGCTCAGTAAAATGCGGCAGGCCAAATATCCGAAGAAATCGCTGTTGATTATCTCTGATGGCGGCGATAACCACAGCCGCTATACCGAGGGGGAAATCAAGTCGTTGGTAAAAGAAGCCGATGTGATGATTTATTCGATCGGCATCTATGACCATTATTTCCAGACGGAAGAAGAAAGGTTGGGGCCACAGCTGCTGAGCGATATCTCCGAATTGAGCGGGGGGCGGTCCTTTACCATTGACAATCCCAACGACCTGGCCGACGTGGCTACAAAAATTGGAATCGAGCTACGCAACCAGTATGTGCTCGGATACCGTCCAAAGAACCCAGGGCATGACGGCAAATGGCATAAGATAAAAGTGAAGTTGTTGCCACCTAAAGGACTGCCGCCGCTCCATGTATATGCCAAAACTGGGTATTATGCGTCTTCGCAATAAGTTCTTATTCCTGCTACTACTAGAGGTCTTTTCACTCCTCCTTTTAAGGGGGTTAGCCTGCCTGCCGATAGTCCTGGCTCAGACAAGTTCCAATCAAGCTTCCCCGGGCCAGGTGGCGCCGGCTGCCGGACGCGCATCCCAGCCGGGAACCACCCCGGCTCCGCAATCCCAAACGCCCTCCCAGCCGACGAGCACCACTCCTCCGCCTCAGGTACCGGCCCGCGTTCCGGGAGCGCCTCAGGCCCCAAGCAACCAGCCGGAGACTGGGCCTTCAAACCAGGCTCCCGGGGCCCAGACTCCAGGACCCCAGACTCCAGGAGCCCAGACTCCAGGAGCCCAGGTGCCGACATCCCAGGCGCCGGCAGGTGGAAATCAGGCCGAACCACCATCCGGCAACGACAATGGGGTGTTTGTCTTCCATGCTGAAGCCAAGGAAGTTACCCTTCACGCTACCGTAGTTGATGACAAAAACCACCTGGTTACGAATCTTACCCAACCCGATTTCACGGTCTATGAAAATGGCCAACCACAGCAGATTCGCGCCTTCCGCCGCGAGGATTTTCCGGTCGCCATTGGGATCGTGATTGACAATTCCGGGTCCATGCGGGAAAAGCGTGAAAAGGTCAATAAAGCGGCGGTGAATTTAGTTCGCGCCAGCAATCCTGACGATCAGGTATTCGTTGTGAATTTCAATGATGAATACTACTTAGACCAGGACTTCACTTCGGAGGTAGGTAAGCTTCAAGCCGCTCTCGAACATGTTGAGGCGCGCGGCGGGACTGCGCTCTACGATGCCATCGTCGCCTCCGCGGATTGGCTGATGAAATCAAGCTTGCCAAGAAAAGTCGTATTTGTGGTCACCGATGGCGAGGATGACGCCAGCCAGGAGACTCTCGATCAAGCGGTGCAACGCCTACAGCAGGAGAACGGGCCCACCGTCTACGCAATCGGGCTGCTGGGGGAAGAGAAGTCGCGTCGGGCGAAGCGAGCGCTGGAAATTCTGGCAGACCGTACCGGGGGAATTGCCTTCTTTCCGCCCACTCTCGACCAAGTCGATGAAATCAGCCGCAACGTCGCCCATGACATTCGCAGTCAATACACCATCAGCTACGCTCCTACTACCCCTAAGAGCGTGGGTGGGTTCAGGACGATTCACGTCGATGCGCATGCCCGGCCTTACAAAAAACTCACCGTACGGACACGTACCGGGTACTACCCAGGGCAAGAACAAGCCATGCGTTAGCTGGTGTTCTCGGTTTTTATCACGCACATCCACGGCGGAGACGGAATAGAAGTTCTTGCGTGATGAACATCCAGGTGCCTGACTATCTTCCGCGCATTGACCCGGCCGGGTGGCTTCCGTAACCTGGAGAGTGCCGATTCCCTCGAGGGCGCGTCTGGACGTAGCTGACGATATTACCCAGCTTGTGGGCAACACGCCTATGCTTTGCTTCGCCCGGCTGGCACAATCGGGGCGCGCCAGCATCTTCGCGAAACTGGAATACCTCAATCCTGGCGGCAGCGTCAAAGACCGTGCCGCAATCGGCATTATCCGGCGTGCCGAGGTTGAGGGACGTTTGCCGCCGGGTGGGGTGATCGTAGAGGCGACCGCCGGCAACACCGGGATCGGCCTGGCTATGGTGGGGGTGAGTCGGGGCTACAAGGTTGTGCTCTTTGTTCCCGAGAATTTTTCGGAAGAGAAAGTTATCCTCATGCGCGCACTGGGGGCCGAAGTGGTGCGAACCCCTGAAGGCGATGGCATTCGTGGCGCCATTCAGCAGGCCGAAAGTTATGCCTCTCGGATTGAGGGAGCGTTCGTGGCTGGACAGTTTGAAAATGCCGCCAATCCCGACTATCACTACCAGACCACAGCACCGGAAATTTTCGAGCAGATGCAGGGCCGCGTGGATGCAATCGTCATAGGGGCGGGTACGGCAGGCACCTTTACCGGAGTCGCTCGCTATCTCAAAGAGCGCCTAGCTAAGGTCCATGCCGTGGTGGTAGAGACCCAAGGATCCGTGCTTGGAGGCGGCCCAGCCGGTAAACACAAGGTCGAAGGCATTGGCGCGAGCTTCGTGCCCAAGAACTTTGACCGCTCGTTGTGCGACGAAATCATCCAAGTCAATGACGACGATGCCTTTGCCATGGTCGGAGAGCTTGCAGCCAAGGAAGGCGTACTCTCGGGCTCAAGCGGGGGCGCAAATGTCTTTGCCGCGCTCGAAATCGCGCGAAAGCTGGGGGCGGGCAAGCGGGTGGTCACGTTGATCCCTGATTCCGCCGAGCGTTATCTCTCGAAAAGAATATTCGAAGGAGGAGTTTGACTCAGCGTTCGAGTGATAGGAGCGAACTGAGCGCCCGATGAGAACCTCTCACCAACCCGGTTTCGCCACCCGCGCTATCCACTACGGTCAAGAACCCGACGCATCAACTGGCGCCGTAGTGCCTCCTATTTACGCGACCTCTACGTACGTACAGGAAGAACTCGGAAAGCACAAAGGATACGAATACGCCCGCGTATCCAATCCGACACGCGATCGGCTAGAGAAAAATCTGGCCTCGCTCGAGCAAGGAATCGCTTCCCGCGTGTTCTCAAGCGGCATGGCCGCAGTGAATGCTATTTGCGCCTTGTTTAAATCGGGCGACCACGTGGTTTGCGGTCACAATCTTTACGGAGGGGTTCCTCGTTTATTTGATCAGGTACTGGCCGGCTACGGCTTTGAATTTACTTATGTGGACACCGCCGACGCTCACAAAGTTGCCCGCTCCATTCGCCGTAATACCCGCATGGTGTACGTAGAAACCCCAACCAATCCCCTTATGGCCTTAAGCGACATTGCCGCGCTGGCGGAGATTTGTCGCGACCAAAAGGTGGAGCTCGTGGTTGACAACACCTTCATGTCCCCCTTTCTGCAGCAGCCTATTTCGCTCGGCGCGACTATGGTCCTGCACTCGACCACCAAATTCCTCAATGGTCACAGCGACGGGCTAGGCGGAGTGGTCGTGTGCACGCGTGAGGAGCAGGCTGAGCGCCTATCCTTCATTCAGAAAGCCGCAGGCGCGATTCTTTCCCCTTTTGAATGCTGGTTGGTGCTGCGTGGAACCAAGACCCTGGCAGTAAGGATGCAACAACACGAATATAACGGACGGAGAGTGGCCGACTTCTTGGCAAAGCATGCCAAAGTTAAGAAGGTGTTTTATCCCGGTCTCAAGGAACATCCACAACATGGTCTGGCTACACGGCAGATGGCGGGATTTGGCTCGATGATCACGTTTGAAACCGGTTCGCTCGAAAATGCAGGGCAGCTGCTAAAACGTGTTCGCGTCTGCTCCTTGGCCGAGTCACTGGGAGGAGTCGAGACACTGATCTCGCATCCGGCGACCATGACCCATGCTGCGCTTGGAGAAAAAGGCCGACACGCGATTGGTATCACCGATGGCATGGTCAGAATATCGGTCGGTATTGAAACCATTGATGACATCCTGGCTGATCTT
>JAFAPG010000513.1 GCA_019247235.1 Acidobacteriota bacterium | reverse complement strand
TTTCATTCCGGACTGTACCCCTGGGCTCAAGCTTTGTTTGCCGACTTCCCGTCACAGGTGACTTTTGGCGACCTGCATCCGAGGTTCGAATAATGTCGGTCATGTGGAAAGAAAAAGAAGTCGAGCTTCGGGAACCGCCCAGCTTCGCTCTTACAGGAGTGGGTGATGCGGAGTTACTCCGGATATGCGCGCTGATTCCGGCTAAGGACGAGAGGCTAGGCATTGTTAGGACCTTAGAGAGCATCATCGCCGCCAACATGCCACCTTTCGATATTTATGTTTGCGACGACGGGTCGAGAGACGACACGGGCAATATCGCTCGTTCTTACGGGGTGAACGTGCTACGTAACGAACAAAACGTCGGCAAGGCGAGCGCCATCGCCCGAACGGCGGAATACTTCGACCTGCTCGATCGCTACCATGTCATTGCGTTGATGGATGCGGACACGGCGGTCTGCCCGGGATATTACGACGCGGTAAGGAATGGGTTCAAGAGTGCAGACATTGTTGCGGTCTGCGGGCGGCCACAAAGTCTGCCACACAACTGGCTGACCGCCTACCGTTGCTACAGCTACTTCATGACACATGCGGTATATCGCAGCGGACAGACGGCGCTGGGAGTGATCACGGTTGCCCCCGGCTGCTCAACTAGCTTTCGCACGAGCGCGTTTCGCCAACTTGAGTGGTGCAGCGACACCATCGTCGAGGACATGGATTGCACCATTCAGATGTATAAGAAAAATCTTGGCAGAATCGTATATCAGGAAAGTGCAATCGTTTACACCCAGGATCCCAAGTCGATTCGGGATTACATCAAGCAGACGAACCGCTGGTACACCGGCGCCTGGCAGGTGGGCAAGAAACACCGCATGTTCAAAAGCCTGAGCAAAATCGACTTGGAATACAAACTGCTACTGGGAGAGGCGCTGATGTTTGCGGTGCTGCTTTGCCTGCTTCCGCTGTGGGTGTACTTGGTGCCGCAAAAGATGGCGGCGTTCATCATCATCAACACAATTCTGTTGATGTTGATTTCGATATTAGCCGGCTGGGATAGCAGGCGAATTGACGTTGTGTTGTTCTCACCAATGTTCGTGCTGTTGCAGACACTAGATCTTTTTATCCTGCTGCGCAGCTTTTGGAGGACTGTGGTGCGCAGCCAGGACGACCATGCGTGGAACCAATGCGCCAGGTACTAATCTTTGCGGTTCTCATCTCGGTGTCGTGGGCCCAGGATGCCCCGCACGCGGTCAGTAGCAGTGTGCTCGATTCGCTGAAGTTGCCGGGGGAGATTGCCTCTACGAGTGGCAACTTGAGTTCGTATGAGAAGGGAAATGTCGTTGCAGATACCTACGTGGAGCAAAAAGCGGTTATTTCCTCGGCGTGGAACGAAACACTTACGATTACGCCGTACGTTTCAGCCGAGTTCGTCCTGGACACGTCAGGCTACAACTGGAACAACAAGGTTTCGCCCAGCTTCGGATTGAAGATCAACAAGCACCTGCCGGCCGGCATAATTAGCGCCGGGGTCGGATACATGTACGAGAATCGTTTCCGCAATGCCGAGGGATTCCAGCCGGCAAGCGGGCGAACCGATTTTTTGACCGACTGGTTCGGGTGGAACAATATGGCTGAAAAAGCGAATCGCTTTCCAGGTTCGACGTGGGGGATCATTGGGCACTTTTCTCCGGTCGAGAAGGGCAATTTGATCGAGCGCAGTTATCTGCAGCAAGGTTACGTATTGCACCGTTTTGGCGCTATCGCGGTGGTTCCGTTTGCCGAAGCTACGGTTGGCCACGACAGTAAACGATACGATTGGGAGAACATCGCAATAGTCGGAACTGGTGTAAAAGCCGGCCTGCCAGCCGGGAAGATGTATACCGAGATCGGGGCCGGCTATTTGCGCGAGACGCGGTTGATCTCTGACCGTACAAGTCAAGGGCTCAAGGTCTTTGTCAACATCTGGTCCGGTTGGAGCCTGTTTGGGAGGAAGTAGTCGTGACTGTATCAAGTAGTGGTTTTATCGGGTGCAGCCTAACATTCGCCATCCATCTGATCGCCAGCATGGTCTCACGCAGACCGATAGCTTCGATAGTACTCACGTCGATACTCGCAGGCATCGTGGGGATGTCGGTGGCGTCCATGTCTGCGATCGCACCTCCGCCTCCACGCGCGCCTTCAGTTCCCGCAATGGCGTATGTGAAGACCAACAAATAGTGGGTTTAGGGCCGAGGCTGGGTGTAACTGGAGGATTTATGGAATCGCAGCTGATGTTCGCTCCGTTGGCTACCGCACACTCGCGATGGAAGTCGTTCCTGGTCGGCTGGGGGCTGTGGGCCCAAATAGTGGTGGCGGTTCTTCTGTTGAATGCCATTCTCCCAAAACAGATGCAAGAGGTGAAAAGGTACGTAGTGACGAATCTGATGGCCCCGGTTGAGCCGGTCACTAAGTCCGTGCGTCGTGTGAATCCGCGGGTTGCCATTAAGCCAGCGCCCCAGCCCGCTATCGAGACTCCCGCGGTCGCGAAGTTGATCGTGCCGCGTCAAGTACACGAGACGAGAGAGCAGGAAACCGAGCTAAAACCCCCGGACATTAAACTCACCTCCAAGGCACCGGACCTCACAAGACTGGCGAACGCGTCTATCCCCAAGGTCATTGCTACAAACGGGTTCGCTACTCCCACCGAGGGGATCGCGACAAACAGCAAGCCCGCCGTCCAGGTTCAGACCGGAGGCTTCGGTGATCCGCAGGGTGTCGCGGTAATAAGCGATGGAAAGCACGATTTGCGCATCGCCGCGAAAGCAGAGGCGGGCCAGCCCAAAGCTGCGGGGTTCGGCGATGGACTCGGTGGTCCGCTAGGTGTCGGTGGTGTTCGGGCCAGAGCAAACGGCATTCAATCGAG
>JAFAPG010000510.1 GCA_019247235.1 Acidobacteriota bacterium | reverse complement strand
TCGCAAAATGATCCGCGGCCGCTCACGTCTTCCGGGCAATAGAAAGGGATAGAGCTGAGGGGCTCGCTACCGGAGGCCCAAATCCAAATATCCCCCGTGTGTAGCTGCTTTGAGCGCCCATCGAGCAGAGCCTTGGCCCGATCTCCGTCCCACAGGGTTCTAGCGCTACCGTCGCACTGGCATCAGCGGCTACAATCAATGTCCATGAGGGGACGACCGCTCGCCAACGAAGCTGCTTCGTACTACTTCACCTACATCGATCAGGTGACCGGCGAGAACCCACTTGAAACTATCGAGCGACAACTCGATGAAATCCCTACCTTGCTCTGCGCGATCTCAGAAGCCCGATCGCTCCATCGATATGCCCCGGACAAATGGAGTATTCGCCAGGTTCTGAATCATGTGAGCGACACTGAGCGCGCATTCACCTTCCGCGCTCTCTGGTTCGCGCGCGGTTTTGAGACTCCCTTACCCAGCTATGATCAAAACCTCGCCGCCAGCAGCGCCCAAGCCGATGCCGTCCGCTGGGGCTCCCATCTCGAAGAGTTCAAGCGCGTGCGCCAAGCCACCATCACTCTGTTTCAAAATCTCCCGCCGGAAGCCTGGATGCGCACAGGCACGGCCAGCGGCAATACTTTTACCGTACGGGCGCTTGCGTTCATTATTGCCGGCCATGTCATCCATCATGTGAGAGTTCTCCAGGAGCGGTATTTATGACCGGTTTTCCGGACTGGTTCTAGCTCAGAATTGGGCAATATATAACCCGTACACCCCTGTAATGTTTGGTGGAACGCTAAAGGCCTGCATTTATGCGATCAGCACTTGCCCGTGCCGTGGCACTTGCGAGTCGGGCTATTGCAATTTCCCGGTTCAGCAAGTTTGCCATCGGGACCAATACAGGTTTGAGTGTGCATACACCAGAACAGGCCGTCATTGCAGCGGGGCACCGTGGCATCTGGTTCGGCGTCAATGAACAAGCCTTTCCAGCGCAAGGCGGAACACAGGTTTGGACTGCTGGTATCGAAGCGTTCGCGTTCAGGTCTTGCGATCATGCCGCACCTCTCGATTGTTGAGAATGCACATCAGGGATCGGCTGATCGGTTGCCAGGAGCAGAGCGCGTTTGACGGCAACCGCAGCCAATTTGATTTTGTAAGCATTCTGACTGAGTGGCCGCGCCTTGGCAACCGCCGCGGCTCCGGCAGCATTGGCGGTCTGCTGGTCGATCGATTTGCCGACAACCGCCTGGGCCGCTTCTTCTGACAGCCACGGAGTGGGCGAGACCGCGCCCAAGATGACGCGCGCCTTTTGTACTCGATTTTCACCCATCTCCAGCACAACCGAGGCGGTAGCGAGTGGCCAGTCAAACGCGGTTTTCTGCCGCACCTCATAATTTGCGGCGCGCACCTGTTTCGCTGGGGGAATAAGAATGTCGGTAACGATCTCATTGGGCCTAAGATCATGTTCCCGTTCATCGTCAGATTGCGGAATGCGGAAAAACTTCTGCAGTTCGATTTCCCGGGCTCCGTCGGGCCCGACGATGCGAATACGCGAATTGTAGGCGATAAGCATCGGCGCGATGGTCGAAGGTGTTACGAAGTATGCCGGACCTTCGTTGCCCAGAATGGCATGAAAGCGATTGTCTCCCTCAACTACCAAGGATTTCCCTTCCGGGCCCTTCGCCATGAGACCCATGCCATTGCGAAAATACCAACAACGTGGTCGCTGGCACAGGTTGCCGCCGATGGTCGCCATATTGCGGATCTGTGGGCTGGCCGCCTCGGCAACTGTTCGGGCCAGCGCAGGGAATTCCTGCCGAACCTCGGTCGATTCGACGATGCGGTCCAGAGTGACCAGCGCCCCAATGCGGAGCCCGCCAGCTTCCTTATTGAGAGACTGCAGCCCGGCAATGTTCTTAATGTTGACCACTCTTTTCGGGGTAGACACGTAATCTTTGATCCGGCCAAGGAGGTCGGTGCCCCCGGCGATGATTTCGCTTTCCCCCCATGCGGGCGCAAGCAGAGCGATGGCCTGCTTGACACTTGTCGGACTCATGTATTCAAAGCCGTTCATGCCGCTGCTCCTTTCTCGCTCTCTTCAAGCGCCGCCAACACGCGGGCCGGC
>JAFAPG010000505.1 GCA_019247235.1 Acidobacteriota bacterium | reverse complement strand
CCAGTACTATCAAGAAGAAGCCAATGCAGCGGAGGTAAGAATCGAGGTCCAGCCCGGATCCTACGTACCGCAGTTTAGGAAGTTGCCGACTCCGCCCTTGGTATGCGTTCCGGGCCCACCCGTTGACCTATCGCATGACAAGATTATTACTTTGCTGCCGGCGGGCGCCGGACAGTCGGCCAGTTGGTTATGGGTAAGACGCATCGCCTACGTGCTCATCCCGGTAATGATCTTGGCGCGAGTCCTCTTCTACATTCACACCGACGATCCTGTCGAAGGCTTCTGGGGTCCAGTGCTGTCTTCGCGAACTCCCATCCTGCTTTGCGTGGGCAACATCGGGGCCCATCAAACGGTAGAGGATCAAAAGCCCACTGGGCAGCCAATGACCTTGCTTGATTTTCACGAACTGCCTAGCGAGACCGTGCATGTGGCTGATGCCGCAACCCTTTCCCGGGTGGCGCGCTTCATGGCGGCAAAGGGAAAAGCGGTTCAGATTGTTGCTCAATCGGAGGCAACCTACACGGATTTACAGAACGGCCCGGCAGTCTTAATTGGGCTGATGAACAACGACTGGACCGTGCGCCTGGTTCAAAAGCTTCGCTTTACGGTTGAGCGCCTCTCCGGTGAAGTTGTTTTGATTCGCGATCATGAGAATCCTTCCCGGACTGATTGGGCGATGGATTATTCGATGCCGTACCTGGACGTAACGAAAGACTACGCGCTTGTCCTCAGGGTTAAAGATCCGAAGACGGAGCAGATGGTGGTGGCGATTGCTGGCATCTCCGTGTTTGGGACCACGGCTGCCGGCGAATTTCTGACCAATGCGAATGACATCAAGAAGATTCAAGCGGTTGCACCGCCCGGATGGGAGCATAAGAATCTCGAACTGGTCCTCTCCACTGATGTAATCAGGGGGAAACCGGGTCGCGCCAGCATTATCGCCACTAGCTTCTGGTAAGTTTTGAGGTCAGAATCTTCCGCTTACTCAATTCAGACTTGCCTCGACCAAATCCCCCAATTGTTGCGCGGTAAACTGATTCCCTTCGAGATTGGCGACCAGCTTTCCGTCGCGATCGATGAGCGCGGTATGCAACGAGTGCACGAACAGCCCTTCACTGGAAAAGGCATTCACGCCAAACATCGCACACACACGTTCAACATCGGCTTCCGCGCCCGTCAGGAAGCGCCAGTTGTTAAGATCAGCATTCCAGGTCTTCGCGTAGTTGAGCAGGTTTTCCGGCCGATCATGCACCGGGTCGAAAGTAACCGTAAGCAAGACCAAGTCGTGCCCCAGCCGTGCTTGTTCGCGCTTTTGTAAGACCCCAAAATTGTTCGAAAGTCGATAACAATAATTCGGCAAGGCACAACGCGTGTATACAAAGTTCACCACGACCATCTTGCCTCTGAATTGCTGGAGCGAGACTAGACGACTGTTCTGATCGATGAGGGCAAAGTTGGGAACGCTTTCGCCGGGGCGCAAGAGTTCCAGCCCCGATCGGCCCAAAGCATTATCGAGAGCGCGCAACCGCCGCGCATTCGCGGGCTCGCGTTCGGCGCTATTGTATTCATGAATTTGAATATTTGACGCGTACGCGCTTTTATCGGAAACACTCAATGTGAGATCGATGAGATTTCCCCGGCGCAGGCCATTCAGCAGTTGCGGATTTTGTACGGACACCTGCAATATTTTGGCCGGCAGGATACCGGGAACCTCCTGGCAGGAGACGAGCAGCTGTCGATGAAAGACATCGACTCTCAACACCAGGCCCAATGTGGAAAATGCAGGGACGCCAAGGCTGGGCGAGGACAAGAGCAACCATAATCCTACAAGCGCCCGTTTCTGGGTTTTCATCGCACCTGCGTCCTTTTCAACTTGGCGCTTCCTTCGGCTGTCACGATCCCAGGCTTTGTACCCAAACTGTAACTCTTACGTTGCAAATGTGTGTACTGCTGCTCGAATTCCTTAATTTCCAGGAATTGATTCTTCTCAACATTCGCAAACGTCTGCCGCGTGTTGCTGGTCGGCCACCAAATCTCGATCTCGAGGAGCCGCGCATCTTTCCCCAGACCAATGTGCTGCTCGAGAGGGGAAGCTCCAAAGGAGCCGCCGCTACCCACAGTTCGGTAGATGAATCGCTTACCTTTGTCTTGGTTCTCGACGGTAAGTTTGATACGCGCCCCGATGGCAGAACGATTCGTCTTTACGCCAACGAGTTTGAGATGAATCCAGTCATTGTCATTCCCCGGATTCTTGAATAAGCGCAGGGCGTGGCGATCTCCGGGAACCGCACCGCCAATTTCAGCCACGATGTCTTCGTGCCCGTTGTTCGCAATGTCGGCAAAAGCCACTCCATGCCCCTTGTGGAGTTCGCCGGTACCTGACGACGCCGTGATGTCGACAAAGTGGTCGCCACCATCATTGCGCAACAATACGTTAGGAAGAATGTCACCGTAGGGCGGAGTTCCTGTGCCGAGATAGATATCTAAGAAACCGTCATTATCGATGTCCCCGAAGTTCGATCCCATGGGGTCAAAAATGCGGTCAAGCCCGACTTCCTCGGTCACGTCGCGAAATGTTCCGTTACCTTGGTTGTGATAGAGCTTGAGCGTCTCTACGTTGTGAGGAATCCCCAACTGGCTCCGCAATATTTCTTCGGGCGACATATAGTAGCTGGTGAGGAACAGGTCCGGAAAGCCATCATTGTCGTAGTCGAAGAACCAGGCCGCGAAACTGTTCATGGGGCCGCGGATGCCAGCTTGTTTGGCGACCTCCGTAAATGTCCGGTCATGGTTGTTATGGTAGAGAAACTTCTCTCCCCCCAAGTTTGACACGAACAAGTCCACAAAGCCGTCGTTGTCGTAGTCGGCTGCCACCACGCCTTTGCTGAACGCCACTCTGTCAACGCCAGCAGAATGCGAAATGTCTTCGAATGTACCATCCCCTTTGTTGCGATACAGTTTGCTCGGCCCTTGCTCATTGCCGACGAACAGATCCAAGAAACCATCGTTGTCGATGTCAGCCCAAACGGCAGTTTGCGAGGCAACGAGATCATTGAGGCCGGCTGGTTGTGTCACGTCGGTAAAAGTCCCATCGCAGTTGTTGCGCATCAAGGAGCTGTGCATGGGAAACTGCCATCCTCCGCGCAGGATCAGGAAATCCATGCAACCGTCGTTGTTGTAGTCTGCCTGAATGATATTTAGGCCCCCCAACTGGTCGCCCAGACCGGACTGAGCGGCCCGCTCGGTGAAGGTGCCGTCCCCATTGTTGTGAAAATAGCGAAGCGGTTGGCAGACGTCATAACTAGAAACGATCACATCGAGAAAACCGTCGTTATCAAAGTCGTCGACGATCACTCCCCCGGCCTCGGAGAAGGTATCCAGGCCCGCGGCGGGAGCCACATCGATGAAGCGGCCGACACTCTGTTTGGAGGCAAAAAGCGATGGCTTGATGCGGTACTTGAGGGGCACTCCGGCCGGGTACTTCCCCAAGGTCATGTAGGCAAGGTTCAACAACCAGCGGACTTCGAGTGACTCCGGCTTCTTCGCCAAGTACTGCAGAAAGTACTCGACTGCTTTTTGTGAGTCCGCCTGGTTTCGATAAACGACGGGTTTGTGGGGGGGAAAAAGGCAACGCTCTCCGGGAGAGCGGTAAACTCCATTCTCCATTTCCGATTTGTGGAGATATGCAGTCCCGAGCACTTCCTCGAGTTCCGGAATCTGCTGCGGCGACTCGCTTTTGGCCAACCGATAGGCCTCAAGCCACTGCTTGATGGCGGCATCCATTTCACCCTGATAGGCAAGAATCTGTGCCAACACGAAATGCACCTGACCCAGCTGATCGGGATGGTTGGCGACGTAGCCCTCGGGGTTTGCAGGATCGAGCAGCTTGTGTAAGTGCGAAATCG
>JAFAPG010000499.1 GCA_019247235.1 Acidobacteriota bacterium | reverse complement strand
GAGGGTGCCCAGGCGCGGCGAGCGGTTTTGTGCGATCCTCATGTGAGCAGGAAGCCACCGTCTGCCAGCATGCGAGGCACACAAACTCTGGTAGCCTGTCCACCATTAGCCGCTGTGTAACAGCCCCCGTGCGGCAAGCATGGTTATATGGTCTAACTCGTGAACACGCACGTCACGGAAGGAGATTCGAATAACCAATCATCGACTCATTTCGCGAAAGAATGATTCCCGAAAACTCCTGGTCAAAGTGACCTCCACACCGTTTACTAGTTTAACGACATAGTCGCCATGAAAGAGCGGATGGAGCCCCCGTACGGCTGATTTGCGCACCAGAGTGGATCTATGTATGCGAACGAATTCCCTTGGATCGAGGCTGTTCTCGAGGCTCTGAATTGTCTGCCTTGCAATATGCGACCCATCCGCTGTGTGAATCACAACATATTTATTGGCCGCCTCAATCCAATCAACTTTATCGACCGGCAAGAAGACGATGCGCTCGTCTCCTTTGACTACGACGCCTGGTTGGGATCTACTCCAGAGGTCTACTACACGGAACTGCGCGTGCATCCGCAGCAGGACTTCAGCCGCCCGGGATGGTTACGCTGCGAACAGTTCGGCGCCGGCATGATCACCGGCTGGGGCGCTCACCATGTCGACACCGCTCATTGGGGCATGGACACTGAGCACACTGGGCCAATTGAGATTTGGGGCACGGCAGAATTTCCCACGCATGGATTGTGGGATGTTCACGGCAAGTTTCTCACACACGCCGTCTATGCGAACGGCGTGACCATGGACATCAGCGGAGACTTCCCGAACGGGATCAAGTGGTACGGAACGGAAGGATGGATCTTTGTCACCCGGGACTCCGAGGTGACTCCGACCGATCCGGCCAAACCCGGGATGAAGATGGAACCTTTGATGGCCAGCGATCCCAAGATTCTGGACAGCGTTATTGGACCCAATGAAGTGCATCTCTACGAAAGCAGTGATCAGCATGGCAATTGGCTGGATTGCATCAAGAGCAGGAATGCTCCCATTGCGCCTGCCGAAATCGGCCACCGGGCATGCTCGACCTGTCTTCTTCATCACATTGCTATGAAGACTAAACGCAAGCTCCGTTGGGACCCCCTCAAGGAGCGATTCAAAAACGATGAAGCGGCAAATAAAATGCTGTCTCGCCCCCAGCGATTTCCTTATGTGATGGAAGCATAGCAATTTAAAAATTCAGTTCGTATTATGGCGAGGCTTTTCCCACACGTCACCTCCCGCCAAGGTAGGGGCAAAGAAATGTAGTGTAAAATTGCAGCCCTCCTGCCAAATTCTCCATGGTGGATCTTGCGAGGTGTGCAATGCGTCTCCTGTTTCTATTTGCGTCCTTGCTTGTAACCGCGATCACCCTTGCGCAAATACAAAAGGCGAGTAGCTTCGGGGACTTCATAAGCGTTGACACACCTGTCTTCGTTCTTGACCATGTCCGAGTCATCGATGGAACGCGTATGCCACCGAAGGAGAACCAAGCAGTTGTAATCGCGAACGGCAAAATACAATTTATCGGGGAGGATGAATCCGCCCAAATCCCTGCGGGTGCGCAACGTATGGAGCGCTCCGGTTACACCGTCATCCCTGGTCTGGTTGGAATGCACAACCATCTGTTCTACACCGATTCGTACGCAGTACAGGCTGTCGATGGAACCATTGGGGAACCAGGGTTGTTCATTGCCGAGATCCCCTACACCGCGCCGCGACTCTATCTCGCGGCTGGGGTAACCACTATGCGCACGACGGGAAGCGTGGAGCCGTATACGGACTTGAAAATCAAAACTCGAATTGACGCGAACCTGATGCCTGGACCCGCCATTGACGTCACGGCGCCGTACCTGGAAGGCGCGCCGACCCGATTTGCGCAGATGCATGAACTCTCCGGACCCGACGATGCGAAACGCATGGTGGACTACTGGGCGGCGGAAGGCATGACATCGTACAAAGCCTACATGAACATCACGCGAGAAGAGCTGGCGATAGCTATCCAGCATGCGCATGCACACAAGCTGAAATTGACAGGGCATCTTTGTTCTGTAACTTGGCCGGAAGCGATAGCCCTGGGAATCGATGATTTGGAGCATGGCCCTGTTTTTACCGACACCGAATTTGTTTTAGACAAAAAGCCGGACCTATGTCCAGCGGGCGGGGGCAGCAGCCAATGGGCCAAGCACGAGGTGAATGGACCACAGGTACAGGAATTGATCCACAATCTCGTGTCCCACCACGTTGCGGTGACCTCGACCCTGCCTGTATTTGAGGCGTACACGCCAGGGCGACCGAGGTTACAGGCTCGTACATTGGCCGCCATGTCGGCAGAATCCACGCAGAGCTACCTCACGGCTCGTGCCAGAGTGGCTCTAGACGCCCCGATGACGGCGCTGCTGCGCAAAGAGATGGATTTTGAGCTGGCATTCGCCAAGGCGGGAGGGTTGCTCCTTGCCGGTCCTGATCCCACAGGAAACGGGGGCGTGCTACCGGGTTTCGGTGACCAACGCGAAATAGAGTTGCTTGTCGAAGCCGGTTTCACTCCAGTTGAAGCCATTCAGATCGCCACAGAAAATGGCGCCCTGTACCTTGGCCAGCAAGATCGAATTGGAACGCTCGCGCCTGGCAAACAGGCAGACCTCGTTTTGATCAAAGGCGATCCTTCAAAACGAATTGACGAAATCGAGAACATCGAGACGGTCTTTAAGGCCGGCATCGGCTACGACTCGAAGAAGTTGATTGACAGCGCGCGGGGCCAGGTTGGGATTCGTTAGCAACATCTACCTGGGGAATGCCGACTTTCCATCAGCACCAATTCCTAGCGTGTAGTCGGAAACCACATCTGACACCCGCGTCGACAATAATTTTCCCCATCGGTGATCAAGAAACCTCGGTTGTTGGTGGGAGGCTTGACGGCCGCGGAGAAGGACCCGAGTTCAGCGCAAGACGCAGGAAGCGGTATTTTCCTCGTGGGTGCGGTGCGGATGCAGTTGCACAAGCGTTCTGACACATCCCTGCTACTGACGTAACGGTCTCGCCACGAACCCGCCCTCGAAGCTCACCAAACTGCGCTCACGCACGCAGGAATGGGGAGGTGACTAACGACGATCGGCGTGGGCATAGAGTCTTACTTCCTGCGCTGGGCAGTCCATTGGCCATCGGCGCGACCTTCAACTTTCATCCGCCCGCTGGCCGCATCGCCATCGATCCAGCCAACGAGTGTCGCAGTTACTAATGCCTTATCTCCTGGCCAGCTTCCGTTGAATGTCAGCTCGACATATCCATTCCGCCATGTCCCATGGATGGGTTGATTTTCAGCGAATGCTCCCGACCATGTTCCAATCACGACATTGGCATTGCGGTGCAGATTCATTGATCCTTCATATCGACCGTAGTCACTGGCGTATTTGAGATCCCAGTTTCCGGCGACTTCGCCGTCGTTGGTAAGCGGCACGGGTTCGGCTGGAGTCACCTTGAGATTCGCAAAATACGCTTCCTCCCCGGCATACCCCCATAGCGCAACGCCTCCGCGCAGATCCTGGCCCTTCAATCCATTCACAACTAAACTGGCATTCTCCGATCCGTCGAGCAACAGCTTTGCGAGCCGTCCGTGCACATCGATTTTCATATGGCTCCAATGTTCCGGCTCCAGCACCGCGTAGGACTCGTAAAGCCACGGCCATTCGCGGCGTAGCTTGTACCAGTCGAACCCCGGAATCGACACATACTGCACCGAGTGGTTCCGCATCGCTTGATCTTCTGACCGGGCATTCCCAGGCCGAAGATAAAACAACTCGTAATGCGAGCCATCAGGACTGGCGCGAAAGGCCACGCCCACAAATCCTGGCATGCGCACACCGGGAGGGGTTGTGATCTTCAGGGCAACATCACACTCAATCGTTCCATCTTGAATCTGGGCTCCCTTCAGAAACGCGAGAACCTCGTCCTGCTTCGGCGCGGTGGTTAATCTAATTGCTTGGCGCCCTTGGTATTGGATTGGCTCCGCCTGCCCTCCTTTGATCGTTAAATCGCTCACGTTATCAAGAGCGACGCTCTGCAACCGTGCTTCACTCCCCAACGTCTCGGCAGTGGCTATGCCGCACGTGGCGACAACCATTGCGGAGACCAGCAAGAACAGTGCCGCGTAACGTGCGCAGTCTTTCGACCCATCCCTGCTAAGCAACAAAACTGAAAAGGATCTGTGTGCCATGCGATTCACCTCGTTCCTGTCGAGCTAGTGCAGACGGGGCAGCCCCTTCCTCCTTAAGCCAGGCAGGCATTCTCTCTGCCGAAGCTTGGCGTAGAAAACAAGATGCTCTTAAAAACAAAATATTCAAGAATGCGGTACGATTGCGGACCTTGCCCGTTCACTCCTGGACAGTCTACTAGACAGAAGGGCAAGCGTTTGCGGGAGATTAGCGGATGAGATTGTCGACGCAGTTGCCTATGCGATACTTTACCGAAGGCCTGCCAGTTCAGTGGAGAACCCAACCGCCTCCGGAGACCGACTGAGCACCGTTCAAGAGGCTGCCCAAGAACGCTAACAACTTTTTTTAGACTGATCTGGGAAGAAGTTGTCGTTATTCGAGGATAGAAGGCCTATGACAGACTGGTTCGCGCGTCCCGTCCTAAACGTGGCTAACGTTGAGGAGTCACTCCGTTTTTACATTGACCGGCTTGGATTTACCAGCCCTTGGCGCTACGACGAAGATGGAAGAGCGAGCGTCGCACAGGTCGAGCGACAGGGCTGCGCGCTTATTCTCGCCGATCATTGGCGGGAAAAGGCTGGCAAGGGGCTAATGTTCATTTCCTTGAATGCCGAGCGCGAGGCGCAGATCGCCGCCTTGGACGTGCTGCGCGCCGAACTCGAAGCCAAGGGCGTTGCGGTAAAAGACGGTTTGTGGGGTTATCGGCTTCTGGTAGTGGATGATCCAGACGGTAATCAACTCTTCTTCAACTACCCAAACGACACCGCATCGTCGCGAGGGGCGACAACGGCAGCGGAGTGAGGCTACCCTTGTATGAGGAATTCTGGTATCGACTGGGCAGGTGACTTGTCAAAGGCAATGCCGACATCGATCTGAAACGGGTTCGGCTACAACGCAATCGCCACGATCAATCCTGAGCCGCCGGTTCAGATGCGAACTATACTAGGCGTCTGCTTCTCACGCCCGATGTGAGTGTAAAGACCCCGCTATAATGATCGATTGAAGACAGCTGACCTAAACACCTAGGTGCA
>JAFAPG010000483.1 GCA_019247235.1 Acidobacteriota bacterium | reverse complement strand
GACTTCATTGTGTTCGTGGTAGCTGATGGTCGGGGTATGAATACCGTAATGAAACAGAAGCTTCTCGGTCTCGCGCGTATCCTCGCAAGCGATCAGCTCGACCGCTTTGAGGACGCGCAATGCTCGCAAGGTGATGTCTTCGAGATTGCCGATAGGCGTGGCCACTAGATAGAGGCCAGAGGCGGCCGTCTCCTCGCCTGACATACGCGCGAGTGTAGCACTATGGCGGGGGCCGCCCGGCAAGGACTGCCACTCTGGTGCCGTGCCCTGATAACCTGAATGAGGTTGAGGGCGAGTTTACCCGCGAGCTATCGAGCAAGGAAATTGACGGCTTCTCGGCTGGCTCCTTAGAATCAAAGCTGAGTTCTAGGCGGCAGCCTCGAAGCTTTTCTGCCGCAAATCATTTCTTCCATGCCTCTTTACGAGTACGAATGCCAGAAATGCCGTCATCGTTTTGAAAGGATCCAGCGATTTTCTGACCCCCAAGTGAAGAAATGCCCAAAATGTGGGGGTCGGGTCGAACAGCTGCTTTCCGCGCCTGCCGTACAGTTCAAAGGATCGGGATGGTACGTAACCGATTACTCGCGCAAGTCCAGCCCCTCGGATGGCTCCGATTCGGGAGGGAAAAGCCAGACCGGCAAAGATTCCGCCACGGGCAAGGATTCCGCCGCGGGCAAGGATTCGGCGACCGCTAAAGATTCCGGAGGGGGTAAAGATTCCCCCACCAAGACCGAAGGCAAGGCCAGCTCGGGAACCGCGAAAAGCACGGAAAAGAAATAGTCGGACTTATCGTTCCTCGTTGACAATGAAGCACTTCCTCGTCTATCGTACCTCTTGGGTAGTTCTGCGGTTGCCCGCCCGGTAGCCCTGCGCCTTCGGCGCCTATAGTTTAGGGTACTCAGCGGTCTTCTTTCGGCTTTCATTTTCTGGGAGATCAGTATGTCAACGTATTTCCCCAAAGCGAGGGAAATTGCGCGCAAATGGTATGTCGTCGACGCCTCGGGGCAAGCTTTGGGGCGTGTGGCATCGTCTGTTGCCCAGATTTTGATGGGCAAAGAAAACCCTAGGTACACCCCTTTTATAGATATGGGCGACCACGTGGTAGTGATCAACGCCGAGAAGGTCCGGATGACGGGCATGAAATCGGAGCAAAAAGTTTATCAGCACTACACCGGTTACCCAGGGGGACTGCGCAGCGAGCAATTTCGCAAGCGATTTGCCCGGCGCCCCGAACTGGTCATTGAAGATGCCGTTCGGCGCATGCTGCCCAAGACCAGGCTGGGGACACAGATGTTTACCAAATTGAAGGTTTACAAAGGTGACAAGCACCCTCATCAGGCGCAGAAGCCGGAAACCAGAGCGCTCGCCTAATGCTGGCCTAATTAAGGATGGGCGCGATTGCCCGGAAAGTGGAATGGTGAATGGCTGACTTAGTTCAATATTACGGCACCGGACGGCGAAAGACAGCCGTGGCTCGGGTTTTTTTGCGTCCTGGCGGTGGCGACTTTACCGTCAATGGACGTCCCTTCGAGCAATACTTCGTGACAGCATCACAGCGATCGGACGCTAAAGAGCCGTTGGTCTCAACCGAATCGGCCTCAAGCTTTACCGTGATCGCGAATGTGTCGGGAGGAGGTGTCAGCGGTCAAGCTGACGCCGTGAAGCTAGGCATTGCGCGGGCTCTGATCGAGTTCAACTCCGATTTGCGTAAGAAATTGAAGGGAGAGGGCCTGGTAAGCCGTGATTCCCGGGGCAAGGAGCGCAAGAAGTACGGGCAGAAAGGCGCCCGCAAGCGGTTTCAGTTCAGCAAGCGCTAGAACTGAACGTCAACTCCTCCCGTGGCGCGGCTACGGGAAAGCAATCCGGTGCCATAGGGCCGGATGCAGATTCACAAAGGAGGTTATTTGGCTAACATCACCATGAAGGAGTTGCTCGAAGCGGGTGTTCACTTCGGGCATCAGACGAAGCGCTGGAACCCCAAGATGAAGGAATACATCTTCGGTGAGCGCAATGGCATTTACATCATTGACTTGCAAAAGACGCTCAAGATGTTCAAAGAGGCCTCAAAGTTCGTAGCCGACCTGTCGGCGGAAGGCAGAACCATTCTTTTCGTTGGCACCAAACGGCAAGCCCAGGATGCCATTGCCGAGGAGGCAACACGGGCAACGAGCTTCTATGTGAACCAGCGTTGGCTGGGAGGATTGCTCACCAATTGGGTGACGGTACAAAAATCGGTGAAGCGGCTCAAAGAACTCGATGACATGGCTACCGACGGTCGGTATGAGCTGTTGCCGAAAAAAGAAGTCATCAAGCTCGAACGCGAGCGCAAGCACCTGCAGGCAAATCTTGCCGGCATCAAGAATCTGAATAAGCTGCCGGATGCCATTTTTGTCATCGACTCCAACAAGGAACAGATCGCCGTACGCGAGGCCCGCAAACTGGGCATTCCGGTGGTAGCGGTGGTAGACACCAATTGCGATCCGACCGAAGTCGACTATGTGATTCCCGGTAACGATGACGCCCTGCGGGCGATTCGCCTGTTCGCCTCGAAAATTGCTGATTCCGTGATCGAAGGCACGCAGCTACTCAGCGACAAGCAGGCGGCGGCCTTGGCGATCGAGCCGGGCGAGCCCCAGCCGGCCGAAGCCGCAAGCCTCGAAGAACCCGTCGAGAGCGACCGGGAAGCCGTGGCCGGTGCAGCTGGTTCGGACTTCTCCGCCGACGGAGAAGATATCAGCATGGAAGAGGTGCTCGGACAAGGCACGCGCAAGAAGACTGCGGCCGCCGAGGCCCCATCGGAGACGGAAGTCGAGCATCAAACCTATTAGAGCGGCGTCCGG
>JAFAPG010000480.1 GCA_019247235.1 Acidobacteriota bacterium | reverse complement strand
TGTTTCTTCCTCCGACGGGAAGTTCGACGAGGCCCAGCCAATCGACCAAGCACCTGATAGTGGGGAAAACCAAGAGTCGCCCGCCGCCCTGGTCATACCCACCAATTCCAGTCACCATCAAGCTGCCGATGCCGTCGGTGATGGTTTGAGGATTGTGGCGCGCTGTCCGGAGGACGATGTTATCGAAGCACTGGAGGGCACGCGACCTGACCATTTTGTTTTGGCCGTGCAGTGGCATCCAGAGAGGTCCTTTGAGGACGATCCGCGCTCCCGCTCGATTTTTCAGGCCTTCATCGACCAAGTGAGAACCCATCTGTCAAGGTGAACCGCTCCTAGGCGATCACATCTGCAGAACGACTTTGCCAAAATTTTTGCGTTCTAGCAGCAACTTGTACGCTTCCCCGGCCTTTTCGATGGGTAGGAGGGTGCCTACGAGCGGCCGCAAATGACCGTCCCGCACCCAGGCTGAAAGTTGCTCCCAAGCCTGCTTCATCAAAGCGGGGTTTCGTGATAGGTAGGTAAGCCAGAGACCGTGGACGCTGGCACCTTTGGCATAAAGCCAAGCGGGATCCAATTGTCCCCTTTCTCCAGTGGCGGTGCCATAGGCAATCACTCGGCCGAACTCCCCCAGGCAACGAACGCTCTTGCCAGTGTGTTCTCCACCAAGCATTTCAAACACGACATCGACACCCTGGCCACGTGTCAGTGAATGGATCGCTGCCTCATAGTCTTGTTTCGTGTAGTTGATAGCGTGCGCCAAGCCAAGTTCGCGCAAGCGTTTCAATTTCTCGTCGGAGGAGGAGGTTCCGTACATTTCGATTCCAAGAAGCTTGCCGATTTGAACCGCCGCTGTTCCTACTCCGCCGGCAACCGCGTGAATTAGAACCCGCCGCAAATCTGACCGATCGAGCAATCCAGACTTCCAATACGCGAAGTAGGCAGTGAAGAAATTGACGGGGAAAGCGGCGCCCTCTTCGGGACCCCAGCCAACCGGCACCGGCCAAAGCAAAGCCGGATCAACGCTGGCGATTTCGGCGAAGCCGCCCCACTGTGTGTACCCCATGACGCGCTCGCCGTTGCTGACGCGAATACCGGAAAACTCACGTCCGGCGATCAGTGGAGGCGGCGGCGTTCCGGGATAACCGCCCTTTGCCATGATGATGTCGGCGAAATTTACTCCGCCGGCTTCGACTCGTATCAATTCTTGACCCGCCGATGCCTTGGGCGGTGCCACTTCGCTCACCCCGACGACCTCGGGCCCACCAAAGCGCGGGATCACTACGGCCTTCATGGCAAAAGTGTAGCAACCCGGGAGAGCCCCAGGCACGGCCAGGTATATACTCTCCTCATACTGATCTGAGGAGCGCGTTCATCTCTTCATGGGCTTCCGTAGGAGTGATGCCGGGCCGACTCGCCTGCCGTAAGAAGCGGGCTAGGCAGCTGTATGTCTGTAGCGGCGCGGGGGGGTACTGTGGATATTCTTTTGATTCGTTCCATTTTCATCATTTTTGTTGCTATCACCTGTTATCTCATTCGTCCCTTTAGTGGCGATCCCCGGCTCAATGTGGCCGTGGGTGCGATGCTTGGCGTCCTCATCGTCATTTTTGAGTGGCGGCTGCGGTTGGTTAGTTTGAAGCGCTTGATCGGAGCCGCCATCGGCAGCATCTTGGGGATATTCGGCGCCTACCTGTTCGCGCTAGTGATCCGCAACAGTCTCGGCGAGGGTCCGCTGCGTAGCTTCTTGCAGATTATGGTCATGTTATTGATGGCCTATGTCGGTTTGGCCGTGGGAGCCAACAAGGGAGATCTGTTGAACCTGGCTGCTCTGGGAGGAATCTTCGGCGGGGAGAAGCAGCTTAAGAAAAGCTACAAGATCCTCGATACCAGTGTGATCATCGACGGCCGCATTGCCGATATTGCCGAGACCGGATTTCTTGATGGTATCGTGGTCATCCCACAATTTGTGTTGCGCGAACTGCAATTGGTGGCGGACTCGGCCGATTCGCTCAAGCGCAATCGTGGGCGCAGAGGTCTCGATATTCTGCAGCGACTGCAGAAGGTGGCATCGCTTCAGGTGCAGATCTTCGAAGATGACTTTCCCACTATCCGCGAAGGAGATCTCAAGCTCATTGAGCTGGCGAAGC
>JAFAPG010000472.1 GCA_019247235.1 Acidobacteriota bacterium | reverse complement strand
CAGATGAGCTGACGTAAGCACAGTTCATCGACTGCTCTCGATCACGAATGACAAGGCAACCTGGTGCTTTGAAACGCCTAATCGCCTTGCTGCGACCCATTCTGCAAAAAGGTTCCAGTTTCCTGGTGCTTGCTCGGAATCTGAACCAGCCGACCAGTACTCTACAAGCATCTTCTGACGGTCATTCAGATTGGCGCTCAAACTTACAAGTTCTTCTGCCTGCGCTCGGTATTCGGTCGACCCATACACGGCCGGTGGCAAAGTTTTCGCCAGGCCGCGAAATTCGTCCCCATTTGACAACGCAAATGGTCTCACAAAACACCATTGTGCGCCCACAAACATTTGCGTCACGAAGTCGCCGGTTGAGTTCACGTAAAGAAGAGGTTGCCAGTGGTTAGGGTTAATGGGATGGATCGTCGGAAAGCGCAATGCGACTGGAGTCGGCATGTTGACTGGACGGAAGTGTGTCCAGTCGGAGTAAGGGCCTTGCGAAAGATCCCCCAGCTGATTGGATTTGTCGTGATGCCTAAATTCGAGCACGGCGTCGCAAGCGACGGTCCCAATTCCTGCAGGCGTTTCAATGTCGGTGGAATTATCATTAGGGTCATATCCAAGCTGCGTCATGAGGGGCTTGTAAACAGAACCTGCATCGGCTGGAAGAACATCGGTGAGCGCCCGATAGGCAGCATAGCTAATCGCTTTTTCTTTGTTTGCCAGCGTTCGCTCGAAAGCCGGACGTCGCAGCGCTCCAGCCAATTGGGTACTGATGGCGCGATCATCATAGGCGGCCCATGCGTCATATAGGCATGTCGAGACGATGGCCAGCGCCCGTACCTGCATCGGAACGCCCAGATTCGAATCGCGCGAAGCTTGAAGAGCGACGGAGTTCCACTGGAGGACTGCGTCGGCTTGGGCCTTCACAGGCGAGGCGGTGCCGAGCTGAAATAAAAGAGCACCTATCATGGCGAAGCTCGGACGACCACTCATATTTGGATGAAGCTGATATTTCAAACCTCAGTTAGACGCGATTGTCAATTTCAGAGGGTTCGACGCGACGTTAGGCACCGCATTGTTCAATTGCCTCTTATGCACTTGAACAATGTAGTCGCCGGGAGCTAATTGGTAGATCTTGTTGAGTGCAATCGTGTCAACGATCTTCTGGTGCGGCTTTAGTGTCACTTCATGCGGGCTATCGCGAATCATAATCGGAGGGGTGGTTGGTTGGCCATGAAGTGACCGTCCGTATGGTGTCAACATTACCGGAGCCCCCAATGCAGTTACAACGGCGACGTCATAACTCAGTTCTGCTCTTGACTTAACAAACGTAACGTCTCCCGGCGATATATTTTCCAATGTAATCTGCACCGTCACCGCTGTACCGACCGCGGCGCCGGTCCGTGCGGAAATGGTAAGCGAGTACGGAGAAGACGGTGGCGCTTGCGCGAGTAAAGCCGCGAGTGCAACCAGCATGAATGGCCATGATGCAAATCGCACATTGAGACCTCTCATTGGCAATCCCCCTCATTATTAACAACGTTCACGGCCCACGTCGGATAAGTTGTGGAGTTCTGAAAATTTAGGGTGCTCCCGCTAGGCGGTGAAGAGTTATTATTATCAATGCTCCAACCATTTGCGCTATCGTAGTTAGCGGTGCCAGTTGGCGTCCAATCGACA
This sequence comes from Acidobacteriota bacterium, assembly GCA_019247235.1. Classification (GTDB taxonomy): domain Bacteria; phylum Acidobacteriota; class Terriglobia; order Terriglobales; family Acidobacteriaceae; genus Gp1-AA145. Next base: position 5,799 of record JAFAPG010000472.1, on the reverse strand, counting down.
TGTCCCAGTGGCACGGGTATCGACGACTGCGAACCCGGGGACGGGTCCCACATCAGATACATGGTTGCATCGATGGATTCCTGTTCGTATGTCCCATTTGACGCCAAGCCTACGGATGGCGAGTCCCCCGTGGGGTTACTCGTAGAGTACGGATACTGAGTATCCAGGCCGCTTGCCGGACCACATGCATAGCTTGAGCCATCCTGCAGGGTAACGTGCTCAATCTGATTGTTGATCAGCTGGACCCACTGATATGAACCTGTATAGCCCGGGGGCGGCGTCAAGGTGAATAGGATGCCGTGTGTCGCAGATGGGGTCGGGTCACCATACGACAGCCGGCCATTAAAAACCTGCCATGTCCCGGTTGTCGTGGTGACGACAATCGGATTTGGCCCATCGACGTTGAATGTTGCTGCTGCCGTTGGGCTGCACTTACCATTGACCATGCAATAGCTATATTGCACCTGAAGATTTTGTGTGGCCTGAATCCAGTAAATTGTAGCAGAAGGATTCGTAAGTATAGGAGGCACCACCGACCCGGTATTGTCTGAAGCGTTATAACCGCCGACAATCGTTCCCGGAATGGTCCAATTGTTACCAGTTATGGCAAGCCCACCTGGAATATTGGACTGGGATGTCAATGCCATCTGCCGCCCTCAGCGTTTGCAGTGAAAAGATTGCGAGGAATCAAGACCACGACTGCAATCAGAATTGCGAGTGTATAAACTCGAGGATTGCTGGTACGTTTGCTTTGCGCACGCACCAAATGTCCGCACCGCGTCAGCTCTTCGTCAATCATGCGCGGGTGCTTGCATAACCCATCTCAACAAACTCATATGATCGTGCCCGTTAGTCCGAAGTCACAACTTAATCTGTCCGATTCAGCCAGGAGGCAGGCTGATGTCTGACTCCATATCCCGAGCGGATCCCATCAAGGCGAAGGGTTTGGGGGGCTAGGGAGTTAGACTTACTGTTACCTTATTGGACACAATTGGATTACTCTGAAGATTGGTTAAATCCCTCGATAGCTGTACCTCATAAGTCCCCGGCGTGGCCAGATCGCAGGCAGAGCTGACATCAATCTTCTCGGTATGAGCTTCGCCAGGCTTAAGAACGATCATAGTCCGATCCCCCAAGCTACCCATAATTGGGTAACTCCTCTTAACAGAACGCTGTGTTTCGTCGCTGCAATAATATTGGAATCGAGCGTCAATCCCTCCATGGACAAAGTGCTCCGCGCCCAAGTTAATAACGTAATTCGACGTATTACTAATACGCACAACAACGCGAGCAGGCAAGCCAACTTTTACCTGCAGGACGGAAGGGCTGATTACGATCTGGAGTGGCTGCGTGCTGTTACTCGAAGGGCCTACTTGCCCGGATGCAGTGAAACACACAAGCAGAATTGGCGCGATTAATTTCATAGTTCTTTCTCCTATCTACGATCGAGTAGCCCAGTCCAAGTGGGATACCCACTGAAAGGCTGCGAGGGATCGGCCGTGACAAAACCGCCCGTCAGGCCGGCACTCTGCGTACTCGCGCTCAAATTCCCAGCGGAATCGCAGGAACTATTGCAAGCGGCTGAGCCCGAAAAGCCCCACTGCTGATAACCAATCGGAACCATAATCGAGCCGGATGTGGCCGGTTGCCACATCAAGTACATCTGAAGCGTCTCGGTCCGGCTCAGTTGAGTATACGTTGATTTTAGGGCTACCGCCGGAAAGTCGTAAGCGGTATTCGTTGCGGTTTTAACGTACGGGTACGGCACGCCCCCATCAAGGCCGGGAATGATAGTACAACTAATGGCTCCCGAGGCGCCACCGCCCGTCCCCAATTGTATAAACGACAGTGTTCCCCCCGACGCACTTCCTGAGAGCAAGTCCCGAGGTCATCAAGGACTACAGGCGTTTGTTTATAAATCGGAGAGCATACACGTTCCAATCCATGCAGCCGCATCCGGAGACTGGTCGGCACTACTACTTCCGCCCTATCTGCTGAAAGATCGCTGATCATTCCACCTGCTGGGGAAACGGGCTTGGTAGAATTAAATACGACGAAAGGAACAAGTACCGCCACCGGACTCAGGGCTCGATTTGTTGCATCGATCCTTTGCAACCGAAGCGGTTGGAGGGTTCGTGCACTCATTCGCCATCAATTTTCTCCTGCGGCTGGCGCTTTTTCCCACATGCGTCTTCCTGCTGCTACGTTACCTGTGCCGCGTGCAAAAATTGGCGCGATGGTCCAAATTGAGCGAGACGGTTCTGGTCGTTATTGCCGCGGCGGTTTTTACCGTACGACTAACTGCGCCCCTCGCCTATCACATCATCGACCAGGTGCCTTGGTCATTAGTAGACGGTTATTTCATAGCCTATGTACAGGCTTGGGACGTTCACGCGCTAGATAGTCAACCGCTCGCCCTTTTTGACGCAAACCTTTTGTTTCCCACCAAGCAGGCGCTGGCGCTGAGCGAAAACCATCTGGGAAACATGCCGATCTTTGCACCGATATACGCACTGACCGGAAATTCCATCCTCGCAAGTAACGTCGTTATGATGGCCACATTCTTTCTGTCCGCGATTGCTATGTATCTGCTGGTTCGGTGGTGGTTGGGAAACCGGTGGGCGGCAGCGGTGGCCGGCTTTGTCTACGGGTTTGCTCCCGCTCGGGTTTACCAAATGCCTCGAGTGCACATTATCAATTTGCAGTTTATACCCTTAATCGTGTTATTTCTGTTGCGGTTTTTGCGATCCGGCCGTCGGGGTAACCTGGTGACGTTTTCCGCTTTAATCTTTCTCCAGGCGCTCTGCTCAATGCATGGCGGTGTTTTTGCCGTCATCGTAGTCGTGGCATTTCTCGTTGCGGAACTGATCGAAGAGCGCAACTTTTGGACACGTCGCGCCCTGGCAGTGCTCGGAAGCATGGTCACGGTCGGCGCGATACTTCTCCCTCTCCTCTTGCCCTACCTGAAGTGGGAGAAGCAAGGAGTGTTAAATACACTAAACAGTCCACCAGAAGTATTCTCGGCGACCCCATCATCTTATTTGAACGGTGACAGTGAGCTTTATCCTGGTTTGCTTAAACGCTTCCGCTCACCCCTCGGAGATTACGAAAAGAAGCTATTCTTTGGGTTCTTACCTCTTGGCATGAGTTGTGTGGGTGTCGCAGGCTATTTGGCGAAGAAACGGGCGATTAGGTCGCAGGTGCTTGGGGCGACGACACCAGCCGAAGCTTCGAAGGCGGGGGATCTGAGGGCCGTCTTGGCATTGGGCGCGCTGATCTCTATCGTGTTCGGATTCGTGCTCTCGCTTGGACCATATTTGCACGTCGGGTCCGTCGTGATAAACCTACCCTACCATTGGCTCAGTCGCTTCCTCCCAGGCTTTCATGCTGTGCGGAGCGCGTGCCGATTCGGATTCATAGTCTTATTCGGGGTCGCGATCTTGGCCGGCTTAGGCTATGAAAAGATGCTCAAACTAGTCGGCCATTTCCGGCCGTTCGATTCTACCAGCATCTTCGCGGCACTCACAGTCGCGTTGCTATTCGTCGTGTATTGGGAATTCTTTGTAGACCTTCATACTGTTTCCGTACCGATTCAGCCGGCGCCGGAATACCGTTTTTTGTCCAGCCAACCTCCGGGAGCAGTCACTTTGGAATTACCCACGTTTTCTTACACAAATCTGCCGACGGCCATCCAGTCAGACGTAACCCCCATTGAATTTGATCGCGAGGCAGCCTATGTCTATGCCAGTAGCTTTCACTGGCAGCCGATCATGAACGGGCTCAGCGGTCATGTTTCACCCGTCTCGACTGAAATCTCCTCATTGGCTGTGCAGCTCCCCGCGCCGAAAGCATTGTATGCCTTGGCGCACTATGGTCTACGGTTTGTCATTGTGCATACCAATGCTGTGCCAGCGGAGCAGAGGGAGGCTTGGCACAGCTTGCAGGCAACATCCGCCGTTACCAAGATTGCATCGTTCCCTGACGCCGAGGTTTATCAGCTGCGCGATTTATCCAAGCGCCTGCAGGATTTGCGCGGCATGGGCGTGAACAGCATGCCTAAAAATATGAACCGCGTAGGCGAGTAGCCAGCAGCCTTGCTTCGAGAGATTCAAGGCCTTCATATTTATGGCCGTCAACTATCAGCACACCTCCGCTGTCGCGACGTTGTACAGACATTCCTCTCTTGCGGAGTGCCGTTCTCGTTACTGGTATCTTTGGAAACGCGAATGACGCGAATGCGGCAGAGGAGCAGGTCGCCAACTTTAAGAATCTGCAATGGCCTGTATTCCTCCCTGATGTTGAGAAAGTGCTTTACGACTCTCCCGAACCGATCCTCACCTAGGAAGACACACACACCTGGCATACTTAAGGGGCGAGCCTGCCTGGTTCCGGCTACACAGATCTACGTGCACGTGCAAAGGCAACATGCTCATCTTGGAGAGGAAGTCAGCGCGAAGTGATGAGACGCAGAAAAGCCTGCTTGCATGGAGACACGCTTGAAGCTTACTGTGAAGAACCAGATGTAATTATTCGTCGCTTCGGCGCGAGTTACTCCTTACACAGTGGCCTTCTGTTCCAACTTTCCAAGCTGCGACCACTTTTTGCTGACTGGCAGCATCTCCAGCCAACGAAGCTGCCGAGAACACAACGACGCGCATCAGGCACACAGACAGGCTGAACCCCCGGTCGATCGATGAAACAGGCTAGCATAGCTGGCAAATGAACCCTCCGAAAGCGCTGCGATTCAGATACCGAACGCCCTGCGGTCTGCGCAAACGTCCACACATCGCAGTCGCTCTCCCCGAGTCAAAGGGAACAGGCATCAGGCCGGGATAATCAACGACTCAGGGTTCAACAATCAGGTCCCCCTTCATTGAGCGGTGGCGCCAGCCACAGTGTACACAGCACTTGAAAGGATAGGTCCCAGGGGTCCGAGCCATAAATTCGACGATCTCTGTCTGTGCCTTCTCGATCTTTACGCAATCTGGAAGAGACGAGAAAACCAGACCTTGGCTCCCCTTCGCCTCGCTCCCGTCCGCGAATGGTGAGATCCTGAAACCGTGCACATGGTCGGTTGCGGTAATCTTCAGCTGAACCTTTGTCCCCTGTTTCACGCGAATGGGTGATGGATTAAACTCGTACTTACTTGCCGTGACTTCGATAACTTGAACGCTGTCAGACATAGATGATTGAGCAGAGCTTGGCGGAACGTCGCTCGTCAGAGAAACTGTCGTTGCGACGAGCAATGCATAGATCCATGGGTATTTCATAATCGCTCCTAGGGGCATTGGATGGTTGTTGTGAGTTGCGCCGTTGAAGTTCCTGCACGAGTACCCTTAGTATGTTCGCTCAACGAGGCTCTCCGCCAAAAGACTAGCCGTGCTTCATCACTTCCTGCGGAGTAGGTCCTTCACGAACGAAATGTATTAGTGTCTAACGAGCGTCAACAGTTCTTTGCATGGTTGTTGACAACGCCGCTGTCGCGAGCTTTTCCCGTTTGTTCGTGCGTCCTCGGCTGCCAAGGCGGGCGAGTCGCGGTCGGATTGGTGATCATTCCGCCCGTCGCGACGCCCTCACAGCAACGCGGAGAACAAGCTCACGAATATTTGACGAAAACGTGCTTTTACCCCTCGGCAGCTCGCAGCCCGCAACTTAGGATGCTGTTGCCTACTCCTTATTCGGACTGCAGCTGCCGAATCCAAAGATTGCGAAATCGTACCGGATTGCGATGATCTTGCAATGTTAGTGGAAGTTTTTCAGGAGTTGGCTGATATGGTGGCCGGTGCTGGTGCGCAGTTG
>JAFAPG010000449.1 GCA_019247235.1 Acidobacteriota bacterium | reverse complement strand
ACCGAGAATAGCGAGCGAAACATTCTGCCGATGTACGATGGGAGGGTGACAACCAGCGCTCGACGGCCCGCTTCCTGGAAAATACTTTCGGCGTTTGCCATTATTTATATCGTTTGGGGATCGACGTACCTCGCCATTCGCGTCGGGGTGCGGGAGATGCCGCCATTCTTGATGGCGGGCATGCGATTCAGCACGGCTGGTCTCGGGCTGTATGCCTGGATGCGGTTGAGGGGAACGCCTGCACCCAATGGGCGTGAATGGCGCGCCGCTTTACTTTTAGGCTCTTTGATGTTCCTCCTGGACTATGCCTGCCTATTTTGGGCGGAGCAGAGGATTCCTTCTGGGCTCAGCGCTGTGATCTTGGCCATGATTCCCGTATGCATTACCTTGCTTGAAATCTCCTTTCTTGGCACCGAGCGACTCACGCTGCGCTTGGCTCTCGGATTGATCCTCGGCATCATCGGAGTTGCCATTCTGGTAGAGCCCTCGGCCGCCTTAGGTGAGGCCGCTCTCGACCGCCGCGGGGTTCTCGCTCTACTGCTGGCCTGTGTTGGCTGGTCGGTGGGCACGATTATTACCCCACGGCTCACTCTCCCTGCCGCGAAAGCGATGAGCGCGGCAGCCCAGATGCTCACAGGAGGAGTTGAACTCTTAATCCTGGCTTGGCTGGCAGGAGACTTTCGACGCTTCGAAATCCGCGAGATCTCCGAGTCAGCTTGGTTTTCGCTCATCTATCTCATCGTCGCCGGCTCGATCGTCGCTTTCACCGCTTATGTCTGGCTTCTCCATTTCGCATCGCCGACTCAGGTCGGCACGTACGCTTACGTCAATCCACTGGTCGCCGTGATCCTGGGGGCAGCGTTGGGCGGCGAAACCCTGGGTGGTCGCACGATTCTGAGCACGCTCTGCATTTTGCTGAGTGTAGTAACCATTGTCACAAGGAGGGCTCAACCACATGGTGAGAGGAAACCGGAAGCTCCATCACCAAGCTTCGCCAGCCGAGCCGAGTAGACCAGCTTGGAGCGTACAACGCTAGCTGTGATTAGTCCCCGGCAGCCGTACCACCTTTAGGCTGCTCGTAGGCTTTCTGCAGATAACGTCTAGCCTCATCGAGCGCGCCCTGGGTATTATCGTTAGTCTGCAAGGCCTGGCGGTACTCATTGGTGGCACGCTCCCTCTGACCGGTGATGTCGAAAATCTTGCCCAGTTGAATATGGCTCCACACCTCGGTCCAACGAGGTTCGCCATCGCCATTCAGACTATCCCGGTACGCATTGGCAGAAGCCTGGTAATTATGTTGCAAGAAAAAGACTTCGGCGATGCGATAGTGGGCGAGAGAGCTGTTTTTATTGATGTCTAGTGATTTATTGAACTCCGACAACGCGCCTGTCATATCTCCCTGCTGCACCAATGCTTGGCCGCGTTGAATGCCGGCGCGCAGACGAACTTCCGGAGAGTTTTTTAACAGGCGATTCTCGGGATCGATGCTGATCCGTCGGGGACGTCCAAAGGTGTCTACGCTGAAGGCCGAATCAGTTCCAGTCACATCAATTCGCTTATTTTCCGTCTTGCCGTCGGTGTCAATTTTGAGCTCGACTGGCATGCGAAACAAATCCAAATCCTGGGTGATCTGCCCGACGACTCGAAAACCTTTGTTATTGCCGAGCCGGTAAACGGCATATTTAGTCTTAAATTCGGGTGCACCGGTTGAGTCCAGCCACTGGGAGAAGAACCAGGTCAGCTTGTCACCATAATCCTTTTCCGCGAGAGCGCGAAATTCATCGGTCGTGGCAGACTTACCCGCATACTGAGAAAAAAAATCGCGGAGGGTTTGATCGAATTTCTGGTCGCCCATGACCCAACGCAGCATGTGAAGAATCATCGCCCCCTTGTCGCTGACCAGCGATTGAAATTCCGGGGAGAACAGATCCAGCTTGCCCGCGCTTGAAAGCGGCACCGTGTCATAGGCCAGTGCTCCGACCGACATGTCTTTAACAGCTTCCTGAAGCCCCCCGGCACCGGCCGCGCTCTCGATGTAACGCGCTTCGGAATAACGGGCAAAACCCTCCTGCAACCACCAGTCGTCGCGCGAGGCCGGGCTCAGTGAAACCCCCCACCACTGATGAGCAATGG
>JAFAPG010000424.1 GCA_019247235.1 Acidobacteriota bacterium | reverse complement strand
GTACCAGGCTAGCCAGACGAGACACAGTCCGAGAAAGAAGGTTCTCATGGCGTCGCTGCGGGCGATGTGAGACGACGCCCAGAAGGAATTGGCCAGGAGGGCGGCGCCGAGGCTTCCGATGACCGCAGCCAGGGTAACGCCCATGCGCATGAAATTCAACCCCATCAGGGAGGGCAATAACTCTCCTGCCAAGATAGGTCTGGCGATTTTGAGATCGTCCAAGAGCGAGCTGAGGGTTGCGGCGCGTCCCAACGATGCCAGCAGAATCCAGGCGAGTGAAAGCGCAACTCCCGCGATCACCAGAGCCTCGGCGAAATCAACTGCGCTCCCCTGAAAGATGCGACGAAGGGCATGAGCCACAAGGACCGGTTGCCGCGTGCCAAGCAGGACTCGGTCTACGGTATCGACCGGCATGCTATCGATATATTCGACGGCGAATACAATGCACAAGACCCAAGTGGCTGCGACAAAGCTCAAGCGCCAAACGATTTCCGCCAAGGCAATCGCTGGTCGGCGGAAAACCAACCGAAATCCCTCGGCCATGGGGAGGAAGGGATTCATAGACCAATGCTCTCGGCGCCGAACTCTAGCGAGCAACGATGCTGACCAGCCGGCCGGTGTAGATCTTCTTTACAATTTGCATGCCTTGAGTAAAGTGCTGGATTTTTTCATCGGCAAGCGCTTTCTCGAAGATGAACTCTTCAGCGGCGCCAGCCGACACGACGATCTTGCTGCGAAGTTTGCCGTTAACTTGGACAGGAATTTCAATCTCTTCTTCCCGGGCAAGCTCAGGATCAAAGTGTGGCCAGGGTGCCTTCAGCAGACTTTGGGTCTCGCCTAGCATTTCCCAGAGCTCATGAGCGAGACAGGGAGCGAAGGGGGCAAGTAAAAGAGCGAGTACGCGTTGAATCTCGGCCAACAGGGGCAACGGCACAGGCTTGTTCTCGACGGCGTACAAGCTGTTCACCAACTCCATGATGGCAGCGATCGAAGTATTAAAATGCCAGCGTCCGCTAAAATCATCGCTTACCCGCTGAATGGTCTGATGAAGTTTGCGCTGAAGGCCACGTGCTTCCGCGCTTAGACCCTCGGGCACGGGTTTCTTCCACGCTGGATTCTCAGGCTGGGCGTGGCGGGCGACGAAGCGATAGGTCTTGCCCAAGAAGCGGTAGATTCCAGCTACGCCTTCATCCTGCCAATCGAGCTCACGATCGGGGGAAGTGGCGAAAAGCGTGTACATACGTGTGCTATCACCGCCAAACTGCGCAATCATATCGTCCGGGGCGACGACGTTCCCCAGACTCTTCGACATTTTCGCGCCCGCTTTAATGATCATGCCTTGAGTAAACAAGCGGTCGGCGGGTTCGTCATTCTTGATCAAGCCTAAGTCGCGCATGAATTTGGTCCAAAAACGCGAATAGATGAGATGGAGAATGGCGTGCTCAACCCCCCCGATGTACTGATCAATGGGAAACCAGTATTCCACGCTCCTGGGGTCAAAGGGCATGTGGTCATTGCGCGCATCGGTGTAGCGATAGAAGTACCAGGATGAATCAACAAAGGTGTCCATCGTGTCAGTCTCACGCCGAGCTAGACCTCCACATTTTGGACAGCGAGTGTTGAGGAATTCAGGGACCATGGTCAAGGGTGACCCGCCTGTAAGCGTGATCTCAACATGTTCTGGAAGAATCACGGGTAGATCGCTCTCCGGAAGAGCCACGACGCCATCCTGCTCGCAATAAACAATGGGGATTGGTGTGCCCCAGTAGCGTTGGCGAGAGATCCCCCAATCTTTGAGACGATAGGTTACCGTGGCTTTGCCGAAGCCACGCCGCTCGGCAAATGCCGACATGTCCGTGATGGCTTGTTGACAGGTGAGGCCGCTAAATTCGCCGGAGTTGACCAACCTTCCTTCTAAGGTAGTGAACGGGAGCTCCGACCCTGGAGCATCTGCGCCTTTCTCCTCCTCGATGGGCGCGATCACCCGTCGAGTTTCAATGTCGTACTTTTTAGCGAATTCATAATCCCTCTCGTCGTGAGCCGGGACACTCATGATTGCCCCAGTTCCATAATCCATCAAGATGTAATTCGCGACCCAGATTGGTATGCGTTCTCCGTTGTAAGGGTTGGTCGCGAAATGCCCGGTGTTAACACCGTGTTTCTCAATGTCACCGATGTCCCCTTTTTCCCGTGCCTGCTTCTGCTGCTTAACCAGTTCATCTACTTTCACGCGTAAACCGGGCTGACTGGCCGAGAGTTTCTCTGTAATCGGATGCTGGGGAGCAAGCTGGAGCGAGGTAGCGCCGAAAATCGTGTCCACGCGAGTAGTGAAGACAGAAATAACCTCGCCAGCAGGATGGTCGAGACGAAAATCGACCAATGTGCCCTGGCTTCGACCAATCCAATTCCGCTGCATGATGCGAACTTTTTCTGGCCACCCCGGGAGCCGGTCCAAACCGCGAAGCAATTCGTCGGCGTAATGGGTAATGCGCAAGAACCATTGTTCAAGCTCGCGCAGCTGAACCGCAGTGTCCTCGTGCCGCCAACAGCAGCCGTTCACCACCTGTTCATTAGCGAGAACGGTTGCACACTTTGGACACCAGTTCACTTTGCTTTTTTTGCGGTAGGCGAGTCCGCGCTCGAGCAACTTGAGAAAAAACCATTGATTCCAGCGGTAGTAGTCCGGCAAACAGGTGGTCACTTCCCGCGACCAATCGTAGGCGAAACCTAACCTCGTCATCTGTGCCTTCATGTTGCCGATATTGCGCAGGGTCCACTGACGCGGCGGAGTCTGGTTCGAGATAGCAGCGTTTTCCGCGGGTAAGCCAAAAGAATCCCATCCCATGGGGTGAAGAACGTTATACCCATTCATCCACATATAGCGAGCGAGCGCGTCGCCAATGGCGTAGTTGCGCACATGGCCCATATGCAGGGCGCCAGATGGGTAGGGAAGCATCTCTAAGACGTAGTACTTTGCTTTCGTGGAATCTGGTTCCGCGGCATAAAGTGCCGGGTCCTGCTGCCAGCGGGCGAGCCATTTTTCTTCAATTTCCTGGGCGTTATAGCGCTCGCTGCGCTCGACCAGGTTTCTCTCGAGAGGCATAGAGTGTCTTAGATTTTACAATGGTTTACCGGCGCGATCGTAACGATTGAACCTGGGGGCTGCGGACCGAGACTAATCTCTTCAATGTAGCGACATTTCTCCGGTCGTCTCCGGGCTGATCAATGGGGGTTTCCGCGATAAAGGCGGCCTCGGCAAGTCGGGGGTGGTTCAACAATCTGCGGAACGGGGTCAGTCCAATATTGCCTTTGCCGACATGCTGATGCCGGTCAAGCCTAGATCCACGCTCAGCTTTGGCGTCGTTACAATGCCAGACAGGAATATTTGCCAGACCAATCGTGGCATCAAGCTTCTCGAGAGTGTCGTGGAAGCCTTGTTCTGTGACGATGTCATAACCAGCGACGTGGGTGTGGCAGGTATCGACGCAGGCTCCGATCGGGACATGGTCTCGGAGGCGATCAATAAGCTCCGCCACCTGTTCAAAACTGGCGCCCAAAGAGTACTCGGCTCCAGCGGTGTTTTCGATCAGAATTCGTAGTCGGCCCCCGGCCAGGTCCAGACCACGACTGGCAGCGGCGATGGCAGCAGCCGTCTGGGTTAGGCCCCTCTCTCGGTCTGCGCCACGAAACGATCCTGGATGCAGAACCAGATAATCCGCACACAGGGCCAGTGCGCGTTCCATTTCTCCGCGAAAAGCCTCGATCGATTTCTTGAGAAAAACTTCCGTTGTGGTGGCCAGATTAATCAAGTAGTTGGTATGAATGACGAGAGGCTTCAGGTCGTACCTCTCGCGCAACTGTTTCATGAGTTCGCATTGGGGCCGACCAAGTTCGTAAGGTGCCCATTGCCGAGGACTGGAGGAAAAAATCTGAAAGGTGTTACACCCCAAGCGGTGCGCACGTTCGGCAGCGTTTTCTATACCCCCAGCAACGGAGGTGTGTATGCCGATTCTTCGCGACGAAAACTGTCGCCGCCTGGGCAGCGCCGGTTTCCTCACATCTTGTTCGTGAGAGAGCGAGCGGGGCACAACAAAATTATAAGCAATTCGCTCTTCGATCCCAGCTCGGCAGTGACGGGCACGAACTTACCAGCGAGTAAAGTGAGCTCGTCGATTCCTACTCCAACAAGTTTCGTCCGACTGCATGCAGGCGGGATAGAGTTTACCCCAGCCGGTTGCGAATACGAGGCGAACAGCGGGAACTCCAGCTTCGATCAAGGCATTCCGAGTGACGGTTGCGCGCTTCTGCGACAAGGCAAGATTGTAGACCACACTGCCGCGCTCGTCAGCCTCTCCTCGAATGACGACGTACACGTTCGGATTTGCCTTGAGCCAGTTCGCGTCACTTTCTAAGGCTTGGCGACCCTGAGGACTGAGGTCATAGTGATCGAACTCAAAACGCACATCCTGAAGATTCTGTTCGAGTTCCTGCTGTTGAGCACGATTGGGCGCGGAATAGGGCCGGTTCGACTGGGCCACCACAGATCCGGCTCGAAGAGCGAAGACAAGGGCAACAATAAGAACATGGCGCGCGGCAAGCATCGTTATCTACCTCTCTCTGCTAAGGACACGGTCGCGACATGGGATGCCAGCAAGGAAGCAGTAGGTTTGCTGCATGTGATGCGATAAACTGAACAGAATAGGTGATCTCATGTTGGTCGTTATGCAGGCGCACGCCACCGCCGAGGACATTCGGGCGGTTTGCGCCAAAATCGAAACTCTTGGATATAGGGCGCACGCGATTCCGGGCGCCGAACGCACTGCGATTGGTGTCACCGGCAATCAGGGCGAGGTCGAGGTGGGCACACTCGAAGAAATGGCCGGTGTGCAAGAAGTTATCCGTGTAACCAAACCTTACAAGCTGGTAAGTCGGGATATGAAGGTCGAGAACACGGTTATCACCTTCTCCGGCAGTGAAGCGACTTTTGGGGGGCCAGGGCTGGCTATTGTTGCCGGGCCTTGCGCGATCGAAAACCGAGACCAGGCATTCGCTATTGCCGAGCGCGTGCAGCGCGCCGGCGCCCAATTCTTCCGGGGTGGCGCTTATAAGCCCAGAACTTCGCCCTACTCATTTCAAGGTCTGGGTGAGGAGGCGCTAGAAATTATGGCGCGCGTGCGCGAGAGCTTCGGCATGAAGATCGTGACCGAAGCAATTGATCACGAGTCGCTCGAGCTGGTCGAACAATACGCGGATGTTATCCAGATCGGCGCCCGCAATATGCAGAACTTTTCACTTTTGAAGCGAGCTGGGCGCGCGCATAGGCCGGTGCTCCTCAAGCGCGGCATGTCGGCGACTCTTGAAGAGCTTCTCATGGCCGCCGAGTACGTGATGAGCGAAGGCAATTACCAGGTGATCTTGTGCGAGCGCGGGATGCGCACCTTTGCCGACCATACGCGCAACACTCTGGATTTGAGCCTGATTCCCGCCGTGCAGCGCCTTAGCCATTTGCCCATCATCGTCGATCCCAGTCACGGCACTGGCAAGCGCAATAAAGTGACTCCACTTTCGCGCGCTGCTGTGGCTGTCGGCGCCGACGGGCTGATTATTGAGGTCCATCACGAACCAGACCGGGCCCTCTCCGATGGCATGCAGTCTCTTTATCCCGATCAATTCGACGAATTGATGGTCCAAGTAAAGCAGATTGCGCCTGTTGTGGGTCGGCGAGTGCCCGTTATCGGCGAAGCGGCGGCAGCGGCAAACCGCAAGGGTTCCACAAGGTTGACGATCGGCGCGAACTCTTGATCCAAGCTGTGTCTTGAGCGTCTGGAGCTTTGTCCTTCGCAGGAACAATTTGCGCGAAGTAGTTGTCAAAGCCTTTAGCGCTACTAGCTATGGCATCAGCAATTGCTGCTGGCCATCCCGAGCCGGTTAGTCGAGGCCAAGATCTGTCCCGAGGAGCATTCATTGACGGCCTGACCGTCTTCTCGAGCGCCTTCCTCCTATTTCAGGTCCAACCCATCATCAGCAAGCTCATCCTGCCCTGGTTTGGGGGTGCAGTGGCGGTATGGACGGTTTGCCAACTGTTTTTCCAGGTAATGCTGCTGCTCGGCTATCTGTATGCGCATGTGCTCACCCAGAAGCTCCCGGCGAAACTTCAGGTTTGGCTGCATATAGCCTTGCTTACGGTTAGTCTGCTGCTTTTGCCGATCCTGCCGCCCATTGGGTTGAAGCCGGCGGGATCGGAAGATCCCGTGTTGCGCGTCTTCACTGTCTTGACTCTAGCAATTGGGCTCCCGTTTTTCTTGCTTTCTTCAACCGGTCCGCTATTGCAAGCCTGGACGTCACGCTCACAATTCCGAGAGAACGCGTCTCCCTATCGTCTCTACGCCTTGTCAAACGCGGGTTCGCTACTCGCATTGTTGAGCTATCCCGTGCTAGTCGAGCCGCGTCTTTCGAGTCATCATCAAGCGATCTTTTGGTCGGCCGCCTACGCTGGCGTGGTGGTGCTGGTGACGGTTGTCGCGCTGCGCGCGAGAGCTGGACGTGCAAAACCGGAGGAGCGTTTTGGCCAGCCGCCACCAGAGTGGCGGGTCAAGTTGCTGTGGGCTTCCCTTGCCGGCTGTGCTTCTGCATTGCTCTTATCGGTCACCACCTACATCTCGCAAAACATTGCCGCTGTTCCGCTGTTATGGATCCTTCCACTCAGTCTTTACCTGCTGACCTTCATTCTGTGTTTTGAAGGTCACGGTTGGTACCGACGAAGCTTTTTCCTTCGGCTCCTGGTCGTAGCTTTGGCCACCATGGCTTACGGGTTGGCTCCCACACGCGGGAATCTCCCTCCCTATGTTTTGATTCCCCTATTCTCTGGAGGACTGTTTGCCTGTTGTATGGTCTGCCACGGAGAATTGGCCAATCTCAAACCTGACGCCCGCTACCTGACCTCTTTTTATCTTCTGGTCTCTTTGGGCGGGGCAGTAGGAGGAGGTTTTGTAGCGCTTATAGCCCCCCACATTTTTACTGGCTACTACGAGCTTCCCATCGCGCTTGGTCTTTGTGGTGTTCTCATTCAACTGGCGTTACAGCGCGACCGGTCCGTGGTCTTGCTCTTTTCCCGGCATGCCTATTTGCTAGGCATGGCCCTGGTGGCAGCACTTTGTGCAGGTTTGTATCTCAACGCTACTCAACAACGTACCAAAGCACGCGTAGCGCTACGCAATTTTTACGGCTTGTTGCGAGTTGAGGACCGGGTTGCCGCCGGAGTGGTTCTCGTCTCGAGCAGCCGAAGTCAGCTGCTCGATCCTGATCCCCGTTATCGCGATCTGATCAATGGCACGATCGAACATGGCATCCAGTTTCTGGCTGACGATCGACGTCGCGAGGCTACTACTTATTATGGACCTAATTCCGGCATAGGATTAGCGTTCAAGGCGGCCGCGCGCAAAGGCGCGATCAATGCTGGAGTGATCGGTCTGGGTGCGGGAACAATTGCCGCCTACGGACGCGCCGGCGACCGATACAGGTTTTACGAGATCAATCCGCTCGTCATTGAGCTCGCCAATAACATGTTTACTTTTCTGAAGCAATCCCTGGCACAGGTGACGATCATTCCCGGTGATGCCCGCTTGTCGCTTGAGCGAGAGAATCCGCAGGGATTTGACATCTTGGCCGTGGATGCTTTCTCGAGTGATGCCATTCCAACTCATCTGCTCACTCGAGAAGCATTTCAGGTGTACGGTCGACACATGAAGCCGGCGGGTGTCATCGCCGTGCATGTCTCAAACCGGTTCTTGGATCTTGTGCCCGTGGTGCGAGCCGCTGCCCAAAGCCTAGGGGATGAAAGCCTGATCATCGAAAGTGGTGCCGATGAAAAACGCGCGATTTATCGAGCCACCTGGGTCCTGGTGGGAGGCGAGGGGCTTAGCCGCGACCCGGTATTGAAAAGCGCGGCTGAGCTGCCAGGCGCGACCAAGCTCAGTCTCTGGACGGACGACTACAGCAGCATTCTCCAAACATTCAAATAGCCTGCTCCCGAAAACGAGAACTTTAGGCGTCGGATGGCAAATCCGCCCGAGAAGGCGAACGCGCCCGCACTGGCTTGCCGTCAGGCTCTTGACTATGGCGGGCTCGTTTGTCGATAGAGTATTTATTCTCCTCGCCTGGCGGTCGTGGCCGCGCTAGCGACGCCAAGCTTCCTCAGCCGGTCTTTGGCTTGTAAGGCTTCGTTCGAGCGAGGGTAACGCTGGACCACATGTCTTAGGGTGGTTATGCCCGCATCCTTTTGGCCGGATTCTATGAGGGCGAATCCCTTCTTCAATTCCGCGGAGGCGGCCTTGTTTCCATCCGGGAACGCCTGCAGTACCTGGTCATAGCCTTTGATGGCTTGCGCGTAATTACCAGCGCGATAGTCCAATTCGGCGAGATAAAAATAGGCGTTGCCGGCTAAATCCGTGTTGGGATAGTTCTTGATGTAGTCGCCAAACTCCTGTTTTGCCAGATCCACATTGCCCCCGTTGTAATCACGGTATGCGTTGTTGTACAGCACGTCTGGAGGCTGCGTGTTCAGCTGTTGCTGCTGCTGTTGTTGTTGCGAGGCCTGCTGGGCCATGTTCTGCTGCGCGGTCTGCAGGTCTTCGAGAGTCTTAGTGACCTTGCCCAGGCGCGCCTTCAGCTCATCGAGACTGTCGTTGAGGGCCTGCATCTGCCCCGAGAGCTG
The DNA here is from genome assembly GCA_019247235.1 of Acidobacteriota bacterium. Taxonomy (GTDB): domain Bacteria; phylum Acidobacteriota; class Terriglobia; order Terriglobales; family Acidobacteriaceae; genus Gp1-AA145. Next base: position 33 of record JAFAPG010000424.1, on the reverse strand, counting down.
GTCAACGTGATTGGTGGTGTAGCTCTGCTGTTT
>JAFAPG010000308.1 GCA_019247235.1 Acidobacteriota bacterium | reverse complement strand
CCACCAGATCCAGGAGATGGGGTGCACCGCTGCCAAAATCGACATTGACGACGCTCTCGACCCGGCGCGCTTAGACCGCGTGAACTGGACGGCATCGAATGGCGAGATCGACCATATGGTCTCCAAGGTGGCATTTACGCGCGACCTCTATCCTAAGAATTTCGACCTCGCCGTGGACATGCATGCGCGCTACGACGCCGGCACGGGAAAGCGCGTGGCCAAAGAGCTCGAACCGTTCAAGCTGATGTGGCTGGAAGAGCCGGTACCGGCAGAGAATATCGATGCCATGCGCGAGGTACGCGCTTCTACAAGCACCCCTATCTGCTGCGGCGAGAATATTTATCTGCGCTGGGGCTTCCGCGAGGTTCTCGAGAAGAGGGCCGTCGATATCATCGAGCCGGACTTCCAAAAATGCGGCGGCCTGCTCGAAGCGCGAAAGATTGCTGACATGGCGCACACCTATTATGTGCCCGTGGCTCCGCACGGGGTCACCTCTCCAATCGGTATGATGGCCACTGCGCACGTCTGTGCCGCGATTCCAAACTTTTTAGTGCAGGAATGGCACTGGATCGATTCGCTCGATCTCTGGCGCAACTGGGTGAAAGAAGGGGAAATCATTCAGAAAGGCTATATTTCGCTTCCCGAGCGACCCGGGATTGGCGTCGAGATGAATGAGGAGGAAGCGCGCAAGGCACAGGTACCCGGTACAGCGTGGTTCGAACCGATAACGAGAAGGTGAGGAGAATAATGATGCGCGTGTCGACATTATGTCTGGTGTTGCTGTGTGTAGCCTCGGCTTTTGCGCAGCCCGGAGTGCTGACGCCCGAATTGCTCATCCAGTACACGCCTGACTGGAAAGGCGAGCGCTTTGCGGACGGACGACCCAAGGTTCCGGACGCCATTTTGAAGCGCATGAAAACCGTGACGCTCGAAGAGGCGTGGGCTCAGTTACGAAGTGCCGGATTCAATCATGAGTACGAGGACGGCTGGTACTCCATTCACCCTGAGAAGGTGTTGGTTGGCCGTGCGCTCACCGCGCAGTGGTTGCCGGGGCGGCCAGATATCCACAAAGTTATCGAAGAACAGGGCAAGAAGGACCGCCGCATCGGTGGCCAGAATGCCTGGCCTGTGGACATGCTCCAGCCGGGCGACGTTTACGTCTGCGATCACTTCGGACTGAAACAGGATGGCCCTTCGATCGGTGATAACGTCGGCAACGCGATCTACGCTCGCAGCCACAATGGGATTGTCTATGACGGAGCCGTGCGGGATATTAACGGGTTGGAAGAGCTCGAAGATTTTGTCTCATTCGTTCGCTTCTATGATCCCTCCCATCACTTTAGCAGTCTTGGATCGGGCCCGAACGCGGCTAGCAGACTAAATTCGACAATGATCGGCATCAATATTCCCATTCGCATTGGCAAGGCCACCGTGATGCCAGGCGATGTGGTGTTGGGCCGCAATGGGGGTGTCATCTTCATTCCTCCACAGTTAGCCGAGCCGGTAGTCGAGTATTCCGAGATTACGCACCTACGCGATCTGTTCGGGCACCAGCGCCTGCGCGAGGGCAAATACACCGCGGGCCAAATCGATACCACTTGGACCCCGGCCATTGAAGCAGACTTTACCGACTGGTTGCGGCAGAATGCGGATAAGCTGCCCGTAGGGCGGGAGCAAATTGAGGAGATTCTAAAGCGGCGTTAGCACGGTGCCGCAGAAACGCTGCGACGATCCACGATCTCGCTCTCGGACACCTGCGCAACCTTTATTCAACTCATCGGCGTTAACGTGGAGTTACCGGCTCCGGTGATGCTGCCCCTCTCTGGCGCGGATCTTTACGGAGCCAGCTTACGATCCGATGTCTTTTGTCGGTTATGCAGATTTTTCGCAATCATATCCGCTGGTTCGTGATCTTCTGGATGTTTGCGATCAGCGCCATCGCGTTTCTGGATCGCGTCAATATTTCGATCGCTGGTAAAGCAATCGAAGCCGAGTTCCGCCTGGAGCATGTGCAACTCGGATGGGTGTTCAGCGCATTTGTGCTGGGATACGCGTTGTTCCAGGCCCCAGGAGGCCGCTTAGCCGACCGATTCGGCCCACGCACAATCGTCACGGGTGGAACGATCTGGTGGGCCGTGTTCACGGCCTTAACCGGATCTCTACCCGGAGGTTTTCGCGGGGCCCTTTCTGTGTTGATTGCTACTCGCTTCCTCTTAGGAGTGGGCGAATCTGTTGTTTATCCGGCGAGCAATCGGCTGGTGGCCAGTTGGATTCCTTCCCATGAACGAGGTGTGGCAAACGGGCTAATCTTCGCAGGGGTTGGAGCGGGGGCAGGTATCGCGCCTCCCCTAATTACGCACATCATGCAGCATCAGGGATGGCGCTGGTCGTTTTGGATCAGCGCCATAATCGGACTAGCCGCGGGAATTATTTGGTTTCTTTCTGCACGCGACAAGCCGCAGGATCACCCCTTTGTCACTCACCAAGAGAGCGCCTATATTCATTCCGGCATAAGCGGGAGCGCCGTTCCATCTGGTACCCCCCTGACCTGGGGAACGATCCTCACCAGCAAGGACGTCGTGGCAAGGACGCGCAGCTATTGTTGTTATGGGTACGTAGCGTATATTTTCTTCTCTTGGTTTTTTATTTATCTCAATGCCGTTCGCGAGTTGGACTTGAATGCAAGCTCCCACTACGCGATGCTCCCTTTCTTGGCAATGGCGACAGGTTCACCGCTTGGCGGGTGGATCAGTGACCTGGTTAGCAGCCGCTTCGGGCCCCGCATCGGAAGATGCGGTGTCGCATGCGCCAGTATGGCGTTAGCCTCGGTGTTTGTGGTCGTGGGTGCCTATGCCAGCGAGGCGCGACTAGCCAGTGTTGTCCTTGCGGGTGGTGCCGGCGCTTTGTATCTCGCGCAGAGTGCCTACTGGTCAGTCAGTTCTGAGCTGGGTGGTAGCTCGGCAGGTTCGGTGTCCGGCGTGATGAACATGGGTGCCCAAATCGGTGGGGTTGTGACCGCCTCTTTAACACCGTGGATTGCCAAACATTTCGGATGGGACACATCGTTTTTTGTAGCTGCAGCGGTGTGCGCTTTCGGTTCGATCACATGGCTTTTGGTCCATCCGGATCGCCGGATTGCCGATAGCCCCCACCCCGGTGCACACAATTTGGCGCCAAGATAATCGTCAAGAACTTGTGCCCGCCATCCTCATGCTGGTCCGCTCAGAGCCGCAGGCGTTACCTTTGCGTCCTTCCAAGGCCATATCCCCGTGCATGAAACCAAGTGGCTGGCATCATCTTTCCAGGGTCATTCTCGTTTCGCACCGAGGCCTTGAAGAATTACTTCGTAGCGATGGGAAAAACGCGCACGACCATCTTCTCGTGTTCGCTGACGCCAAGGCAGGCCTTGCCGGCATCGGCGAGCAAATTTGCGACGGAACGTCGAGCCATATTGCGAAATGCCGCCAAGGGCATACTTCTAGCGATAATTCCAGTCATCGATTGTGCTCAGGTCAGCCTCGTCATCGAGAACACCCAGGGCGACGACCGCGAAGGTGAAGACCGTGGTATCGGGTTCAAGGTGGCCGCCAAAGGCGCGATCTGGATTCGCGAGAGTGATATGCGCATGAACTCTGCCACCGATGACCACGCCGCTCATGCCAATGATGTCAGCAGGCGCCGTAGGGTCTTTAATGTAGATGTCCTTGGGAGGAAGGTCGCGATTCCCGACCTCATGAACCTGATAATTTCGCACCGATCCGAAACTCGAAAGAATGACCGCATTCCGAACCTTCTCCTGCTGAACCATTTTGTTTAGCTCAGCAAGCAAGTCGGTATTGTGCTTGAAGCGCAGCACGAGCACGCGTTTAAGGTTTGCAGTAAATACCAGCGCGTCCGGAACATTCGGGCTGTTCGGCTTTCGTTCGTCAGCCGGATTCGCGGTGTGGTTCATAACCTCCCGTCGGGTCTGTTGGGCTACGCAACAGATCGAGATTGCAACGATTGCCGTCAACATGACTTTTGCCATACGTTATTCTCCTAGCGGGCTCTTGATGTTTTCGATTCCCAATAAAACTAGGTTTCGTTAGTGATATCTTTCCCGAAGCTCATGAATTCCGCAAAACTGCTTCATTGGTTAGGCACAACCTTACTCGCACTGGTTTCTGCCTTCAGCCAAAGCCCGGCCGCTCTCGCTGCCATCCGCGTCTGGGAGAAGCAGGAATTGACTTTCGCCAGCACACATTCTTACGCCAATCCGTATACGGATGTTGTCATTTGGATTGATCTGAAAGGCCCCAGCTTTAGCAAGCGGGTGTACGGTTTTTGGGATGGCGGTCGGAGTTTCAGAGTGCGCCTGGTTGCTACCCAGCCCGGCCACTGGACCTGGATTAGCGGTTCACAACCAGAAGACGCAGGCCTTGCCGGCAAAACAGGTTCGTTTGATGCCACTACGTGGACGGAAGAAGAGAAAAAAGAGAATCCACTTCGTCGTGGTTTTCTCCGCGCGACGCACAATGGTCATGCGCTCGAAACAGCCGATGGAACTCCCTTTTTCGTCATCGGTGATACCTGGTGGGCTTTGGGAACGAATCGTTTTCACTGGTACGACGACGACGAGCACCGCCCGATCGGCCCCACTGCTGGTTTCAAAGACTACGTAAGTCTTCGCAAGGAGCAGGGTTACAACTGGATCAACATGATCGCGGCATTCCCCAACTGGATGACCGACAAAGCGTCCTGGCATGTGGTCATGAATGATCCCGATAAAACCACAGTACGCTCGGCGTGGCTGGAGTTCGGCACCGGCAGCGCCAAGAACATGGACAATGAGGGCGGACGACCGTTTCTCTTTCCCGGAAAAGTCCCGGGATACGAAGACATGTTTCCCGATGTGGACCGCATCAATCCCGCATACTTCGACTACGTCGATCGGAAAATTGACTACCTGAATCGACAGGGATTTGTGCCGTTTATAGAAGTTTCCCGCCGCGACGCCAGCCTATGCTGGAAGAAATACTACCCATGGCCCGAATCCTACGCACGCTTTATTCAGTACATCTGGACGCGATATCAGGCGAACAATGTCGTGCTTAGCCCCATTCACCTAGACATCATCAGCGAGACGGTTGGGCCAGTTGAATATGACAGAGCCATTGATTACGTCATGCGCACGTTTGGCTCGCCGCCGTTCGGAACGTTGCTCTCGGCCAATGCGAATCCTTCAACGCTGGAAAACTGGGGCGAGAACTCCTGGGTTACGCTACAGCAGATCGGCAATATGCGCGAGCACAACAATTACTGGTATCTGACCGAGATTTTCCGGATGCCTCATCCGCAACCGGCCGTCAACGGCGAGCCCTATTATTCCGGCTACACCGACGTGCGTGGACTGGGCGCTGGAGGCTATAAATATGGCGCACCCGGAGGAAGCGAAAAAGATGCGCAGTTTGTGCGCTCATCGATGTATGGCAGCTTTCTCTCCGGTGGGTTGGGAGGATACGTGTATGGGGCAGAAGGAATTTGGGGCTCAGACATCGAACCGGCCGCGCCGATCAAGATGTGGGATGCCTTTAAATGGATTTCCGGGGCACAGACCAAATATCTGCGGGATTTTGCCTATTCCATTGGCGAGCAATATCAGGAGCTCGAGCCGGACGCGGATCTGGTTTCGCCAAACAAGGACCACAACGTAAGGTCGTACGAGGGTTGGGCCTATTGTGCGCGGACTAGGGGCAGAGAGGCCTTTCTACTCTACTTCGAGAAAGGCATGCCTCGCGCCCAGGTCCGTGGAGCGCGGCTAAACAGCTTTTATCGAGGGCAATGGTTCGATCCGCGCAATGGCAGATGGCAGGACGCCGGCACCGGTCTCCTGCACGCGAATCAAATTGGAATTATCGAGCTTCCCGATTACCCAGACGATGAAGATTGGGCGCTGCGTCTCATCTTGCAGGCTGGTCACTAAGACAGAGACTGAGTTTCGTCAGTTGAGCCCGTTGGGCGTCGGGCAACCATGGGGTTCTTTTTCGCCTGAGTACACTTTTGTGCCCGGCTTCGCCGAGGGCTGGGGAAACTACTGGTGTAGCTGACCACGATCTCTTTCCAAGCGTTCAACACGGATACGCAGGTCGGCGATTTCGCGGGTTGTGGATAATTCCCCACGAAGTACTGCATTTTCGAGAGCGGCACCAAGAGCAGTGAAACCAGAGCGCATCTCTGACTTGAGTGCCTCGATGTGGCCGTCCAAGCGAGCTTCAACGGATTCGATCTTTCCATCCAGGCGTTCCTCAAGGGATTCGATCTTGCCGTCCAGGCGCCCCTCAAGGGATTCAATCTTGCCGTCCAGGCGCTCCTCAAGGGATTCGATCTTGCCGTCCAGGCGATCTTCAAGGGAGTCGATCTTGCCGTCCAGGCGCTCCCCAAGGGAGTCGATCTTGCTGTCCAAACGACTCTCAACGGAATCAATCTTGCTTCCCAGTTCACCACGAATGGCTACCAATTCTGCCCTATGCTGGCGCAGTTC
>JAFAPG010000116.1 GCA_019247235.1 Acidobacteriota bacterium | reverse complement strand
GCTTGTAATCGATGATGATGTGCTGAGCGCGGCTAAAGAGATGGCAGCTACAGAGAAGAAGTCGGTAGGTGAAGTGATTTCCCGGCTTGCGAGACAAGCGTTGTGCCCCACGGACTCCAAAGTAAAATTCGAAATGGCGTGCCCCTGCTCAAAGTTCGTAAAGGAGTGTCTCGGATCACCTCGGAACTAATCCATCAGCTTCGGGAAGAGCTGCCTTGACTCGCTTCCTTCTTGATATCAATGTATTGATTGCACTCCTCGACCCCGCTCACGTTCAACACGAGAGGGCGCACAAGTGGTTCGCATTCACAGCACAGAAGGCGTGGGCTACTTGTCCGCTGATCGAGAACGCTGTGCTACGTATTGTGGGGCATCCTCGATACCCGAATTCCCCCGGCTCTCCGGCCGCAGTTGCCGATTTGTTAATAGGACTGCGAAGGTTGCCGGGGCATGCATTTTGGCCTGATGATGTATCTTTGCTCGACCGAACATATGTCAATGCAACGCGCCTGCTGAAGTCTTCGCAGGTTACGGATACTTATCTTTTGACGCTCGCCCGTGCGCACAATGGCCAATTGGCTACTCTGGACGAGCACCTGGTAGTCGACGCTGTAGCGGATGGACGCCAAGCCCTCCACCTGATTGCCTGAAACACAGTTTACCCGGCTTGAACGTGCCCCATGTGGCTGCGCCGCTGAGCGTCAACTCGAGAATTCAGTCTGCGGTTCTCCTGGTCAAACTCATAGGCTCAGGGTCGAGGTGATCTTAGCTGCATTTGCTGGCAAATTGATGTTTGTCGTTCCCGTTTCGCAAAACACAATATTGCTTTATCGGCGTATCTCACACGCGATAAAGAAAGCCGTTGTTTCCCAGAGCAAATCTTGCGGTAATCGTAAGGTGAAAGCCAGGAAACTGCTGGGTGCAGAGTCTCTCGAAGTGACGACCCACATTTAAAAAACAATGCTGATTTGGCTTTTGAAACAACCAAGCAGCACAGTTAGGAGTCCAAGGGGAGCTTTCGCTACTCCAGGAGGAGAACATGCGCCGTATATACCCATACGTCGGCTCACTTCTACTCGGTGCGGCTCTGATTACACCCGCAGGGCTAAGAGCCGGGCAGCAGGATGACCGACGTCAAGACGAGAGACAGCATGAGAACAGACAGGAGAAACGCTACTACGACCGCGAACACAAGGACTACCACAATTGGGATGACCACGAGCAACGGGCTTATGAGTCTTGGCGCCATGAAAGAAATGAGAATCGTGAGTTTGGCAAACTGAATCGCAAAGAGCAGTCAGAATATTGGAAGTGGCGCCACGAACATCCGGACAACGACAGAGACCGGGAGCGGTAGATTCGGCAATGCCTTTCAGTCGTTGAATAGTGAATTGCCACTGTTTGATAAGCGGTCCGAGTTGTCGAGGAGAAGCAACCGGCCAGGCCGGCGCAGACATGTGCAGGGCTCAGGCCTTTAGGCACATATCGTCGTCGATCTTTCTGGTTGCGTCCGCTCTGCCGTGACTTTTCTGACGTGGAATGCCCATTGCTTTACCATGATGGGCGATGGCCCGAGCCGCGAATTCATGCAAAGCAAGAGCCGAGGAAAAAGTTTGCGTACCGCAAGACCCGCGTTGTGGGCTTCGCGAGTGAGACCACGTGAATCAGCGGTTCTAAACAGGTCACGTGTCGCTCCGAACGATAAAATCCTGGAACCGTGCTTCCATACACGGATTGGCCGCACACGTCCCATAGCACAGGCTTGGTGATCACAAAGGTCCGTGCCATGGTGTTGTCGAGACCCTTCCATTCGATGTTAACTTGGTATCGTCACCACACTTCACAGCAGTTGGCTGAGGAAGGTTCTAGCGGGAACAACCACAGGCCGTTCGACACGGAAGCAGTCCGCGGGCTCATACGGCAGACGCATAACCACTTGAAATGCATGCATTGCTTTCGTTTGTGCCTGAAAGTGCATGAGTGAGGGTGAAAGGTTTGTTTCGTTCAGCTTGACCTCGACCATGAACCAAGGCTCGCGGTCTTTCACTACTAAGAAATCCACCTCACGTTTTTGCTTATCGCGTAAATAGCGCAACTCGAATTCGCCGAAACCCAGGTCGGTCCAGCCCTCGACCGCTTTGAGCAAATGACAGGCGATAAAAGTCTCTGCTCGAGCCCCTTCGTTCGCCACCCCACTCCAGTCCCGTTGAAACCATTTGGGTTCTTTGCGCAGTGATTTCGCCACGTTAGTAAACCAGGGGCGGATTACGAATCCGTAATGCAGGCGCGACAGGAGGTCCACCGAGCGCTTCAATGTGTCGACCGAAACTTGAATCTCGCGTGCGAGATTGGAGTAGATCAGCTGCTGGGCACTCTGTTCGGCAAGAAGTTGCATTAACGTTTCCATGGTGCCGAGATCAGCGACGTGTGCAACCTCACGTAAGTCCTCTCGGGATAGTTGTTCTTGACGAAGTGCCCGCCATCGGCGAGTGAAGCGGCTGTCGCGCCGCAGAAAGGGCTCGGGAAAACCTCCATGCTCCCACAGGGCGTCCCACTCACTGGTCGCGATCTCAGCTGGAGGCCAAGTCTCTCTCACGGGCAAGTCCGTGCGCAGGCTTTCGCCGACGGTCCATGGATGCATACGATAAAGGAGATAACGTCCCATAAGACTGTCGCTCCCGGGGCGGAATACGTCCAGTCGGGAACTTCCCGTCACGACCAAACGGACTCGGTCACCGTAGCTGTCGAAAAAACCTTTCAGCAGGGACTTCCACTTGGTGTATTTGTGCAGTTCATCAAGCACGGCAACCGGCGTATGTGCCTGAAGACGATCTAAGCCCAAAGTCTCGGCGAGCGCAGCCGGGCCACGTAACAGGCGTCGTCGGTCATCGCTGTTGTCCCCATCGAGATAGCGGTCGTTGAATAATCGGCAGATGGTGGTCTTTCCTACCTGGCGCGGTCCTGAAATAAACGCCATCTGACGATGACGGGCAAGATGGTCCTGCAAAACCGAACTATACAAACGCGGTCGCTCGTCCACAGGCCCATCATCGTGCATATCGTAATTTGGTCCGGACCATTTTCCCGCGCCCAGGAAATGGTCTACCCCGTTCAGAGAACTTTTCCATGTTTTGGCGGTGCCCCACGGATTGGCACACGCCAGCACGGTGGGATTAAAATTCTGGCTCTATGGTCGGTCTTGCCCCCATCTCGGCGGAAGCGGAATCGAGCCTTTACTTAGCGATTCAGGGCGTCACGGTATTTGTTAAGGACGTACGCCAGAGCCTGCATTTCTATCTCGATCAACTTGGATTGCGATTGGTTTACAGCAGCCCAGAAGCCGAACGCTGGACGGTGCTCGCGGCGTCAGATGGCAACGCAACTCTTTCCCTGGTGCAGCCCCGTCCTCAATCCGCTGAGTTCGGCATGATTGGTCGTTCACGCAATGTGATTTTTGTTACCGACGATGTCGACGCGCAATACCGGGAATGGTCCGATCGCGGAGTGCGGTTCTTGGGTCCGCCGAGAGCGGAAGCATGGGGCGGCAAGGTTACTGGCTTTGAAGATCCTGACGGGAATTCGTTCGTTTTAGTAACTCACGACGCTGCGAGCCGCGAGATGATGGCGCAACGCCGCGCTAAAGAGGAAATGGAGATTGCAAAGGATGTGCAGGCCAGGATGTTTCCGCAGACCGTGCCTGCACTAAGGACCCTTGATTATGCGGGCATTTGCCTCCAAGCCCGCCGAGTTGGCGGGGACTATTACGACTTTATTGATTTGGGTGGTAAGCGAGTCGCCATGGTAATCGGCGACGTTTCGGGAAAGGGCATGCCCGCCGCACTCCTAATGGCTAGCCTACACGCCATACTCCGCAGCTATCGGACCAAGGCGTTTGAGGATACCGAATCCTTGCTGAGCTCCGTGAACCGCTTCTTCTTCGAAAATACGGCTGATGAGAGTTATGTGACGCTCTTCTTTGCCGAATACGATGATGAGAAGCTCGATCTGCGCTTCGCCAGTTGCGGACACCTGGCAGGTCTATTGTTCAGGAGCAGTGGTGGGATTGAACGGCTGGAGTCGACCTGCGGCGTGCTGGGGCTCCTGGGCAACTGGCGGTGCGCATTGGCAGCACGTCAGCTTAGCCCCGGCGACCTGCTGGCAATCTACACAGATGGCGCAACCGAATGTTTCAATGACCAGGGCGAGGAATTTGGGGAATGCAGGTTGATCGACGCGCTTGGTCGTGCTCGTAACTTGCCCGCTCACGAAGCGGTTAAGTCAGTGGTGAACGAGATTTCCCAGTTCAGCCGGGAACAAAGTGACGACATCACGCTGATTGTCGCTCGTTGCAGAGCTGGTACTTAGACGTCGGCTGGTTCGAAGTACCAAATGAAATTAACCCAACTCTCTCCAGAACAATTGGACCAATGAAGCCAGCCGCATGCGGCGTGTGCTCGAGCGGGTACCGGAGGGCCGGAACCCACAGAAGCGGTAGCTGAATCCATGACGCTCCGGTATCGGGCGGTTCTGGTTCAAAAATGCCTGCCTGGGTGCTAACCGTGGGGCGAAACAGGGCGGGTACGATTTCGCTCGCGGCGGTGAGGCGAATACGAACCGAGAGTTGCTACAGTCTTTGAAGAAGCATTTGCCATAGGATGCCGCGCCTGTGACGCTGGACAGGATAAGGGATAGATTTCGCCCCAGAGTTTGTCAGCAAATCTGCGATTGGTACCAAATTTTCGTGGGCGGCGCTGATTCGGGAGTTTGTCTGCTCATTCAAGCCTCGGAGGGTGAGACGAATCTCAGCCCGACTATGACTTTCTCCGCCAGGTATGGGAACATAGGTAAGCAAAATGAATGACGTAATTGGATCTGTGCGGCAGGTCATACAGGATTTTCTGGCTCCCGAACTGCGCCAGCATAGGGCAGAATTGGTAGCCATTCGTGGTGAACTGGGAACCAAGATTGATTCCGTTGAGAGTCGTTTGGACAGCAAGATCGACTCCCTTGGGGAGCGCCTGGACGGCAAGATCGAATCCCTTGAGGAGCGCCTGGACGGCAAGATCGAATCCCTTGAGGAGCGCCTGGATGGAAAGATCGAATCCGTTGAAGCTCGCTTGGACGGCAACATCGAGGCACTCAAGTCAGAGATGCGCTCTGGTTTCACTTCTCTTGGTGCCGCTCTCGAAAATGCAATACTTCGTGGGGAATTATCCACTACCCGCGAAATCG
>JAFAPG010000045.1 GCA_019247235.1 Acidobacteriota bacterium | reverse complement strand
GTCATCGACAACGTGGTCAACGTAGGGCCGAGCGCGATCTATCAGTAGTCGTGATCCAGTCGGCGCCAGTTTCTCCGATCGAATTCCCGCACAAGGGGATCGAGGTTTGGACCAACCAGCACGGCATCCGCATCTTTCGCCTGCACTACTCGGCCGACCCGGACAAAGACAAGGCTTGGGCGGAGGCGCAGCGCAAGGCCATGACGAACCCTGCGGACTACTTGCAGGAGTTCGAGATCAACTTCTCGGCGAAACTAGGGACGCTGATCTATCAGCTACACGACGAGGCAAGTCTTGAGCGCAGCTTTCCTATTCCCGGCGACTGGACCCGATACTTTGCTCTCGATCCACATCCTGTGGTTCCACACGCATGCCTTTGGGTGGCGGTTGACCGATTCGGAGATGCGTGGGTATACCGAGAGCTTTGGCCTTCAAGAATATATGGCATCCCAGGAACCGCTCCCGAGGACGATCACCGATTTTCAATAAAAGAGTACGTCGAAACCATTCAGTGGCTCGAGGGCCCGGAGAATCCGGAGAACACGCATCTCAAATCGAAATCAGGCGAGCTGGTCGGAGAAAAGATCTATCGCCGGGTAATTGACTACGCCGCCCGCGCCATGGGCAAAGGCATGTCGGACGAAGACCCGGACTATAACTTTCAGAGGAAGTACGAAGACCTCGCCGGCTGGTCATTCGATGATTCGATCAAAGACCACCAGGCCGGCTACGAAGCGGTCAACGAGTGGTTGAAGCCGCGCGACGTAGAGCAGCGCGACGGAACGTTCAAGCCGAAATCCCGGCTGCACATCTTTAGCGATCGCTGTCCGGAGCTGATCCACCAGCTAAAGAATAACCGCTTTCAACAGCTGACGCCGACTCTAGCCGAACGGCAAGACCCTACAGGAAAGCCCATGGCCAAGCGCAACCATTTGACGGACGACCTCAGGTATCTGTGCATGGCAGGGCTCGAGTACGTGCCGCAGAGGACGATGAAGTCGAACTGGAAGCCGATCACCAAGGGGATCGCATACTAAAGCTGTTCAGGCGTTTTCTGGCGATATTTCGCTGTCCGCATTCCTGGCGGCCGGCACTAACCTCGAAAGGCCCTGCGCGTTACTGCTCGCTCTGTAGTCGCACTGAACAACTTTCCGAAGCCGACTTCTATATGAGGTTTGGGCGAATCCCTAGAATCTAAATGCCACAAGAACTCCCAGGCACCTCAGGCGCCGCCCCTGTGGGGCGCGACGCCGCCGAGCGTCAGTACAAGAGCTCGCGCCGTAAGGCTGCCAGTGTGCGCCGCACCGACGGCAACGTCGCCGACATCCTTGACCGCCGCAACGAATCCCGCCGCTATGCCCAGATCAACTACTGGGATATGTGGGAGGACGTTTATCGCGCCTTGAAGTGCCGCACGAAACCCATCATGGTGACCGACAAGTCAGGCAACCAGGTCGAAGACACCACGCGCACCAACGTGGCCATGCCTGAGCTCTCGCTCATCATTCGCAGGAAAACCGCGAGGCTAACCGCCAACCCTCCCCAGATCAACTTCACTACTTCTGAAGACGGCGAGCGCTTTCTTTCTGAACGGCTGACCGCATGGAACTACATGCAGTTTGACCGCTCGGGCGAGGCCCTGGAGCACCGCAAGCTCGTACAGAGCGCGCAGACCTTTGGTTACGGGGTCATGAAGCAGTACTGGGACACGGTCGAGATTACCCGGCAGTTCTATCGCTCGTTTGTTAAGAACGGCCAACCCTACTCGGTCAACCGCCGCGGGCTGATGTCGCTCCAGGGCGCTCCGGACGATGAGATCTCGGGCGCGGTGAAAGAAAGCGGGGAAGAGCTTTCCCCGAAAGAAATCCAAGCGGCGCTCGCGAAATACGGCCCTACGGCGCAAGTGCCGGTCCGGGCCCGACAGTTTGAAGGCCCAGTATCAAAAAACATTTTCATCGGCGATTTCTTTCTCGAGCCTGGCGCCGCCAACTTGAACGTTTCTGGCTGGGCAATCGAGAACTATTTTGAAGGCGATGTCTGGCTCGAGAAGATGGCGAATGAAGTCTATATCGACCCTGAATCCGGGGAAGAGCGCCAGGTATTCGATCCCAAAGCGATCGCCGAACTCGAAGACATGCCGAGCTGGCAACCGATCTACCAGCAGCAGCCCTTTGACCTGCGTTCCAGATTGCGGACGAACGCTCTCGGTCAGACGCTCCCGCTCTGGCCAACAAAACTCCTAAAAGGCAAGCGCTACGACATCCTCGAGTGTCATACCAAAGACAAAGACGGCAAGTTTTGGATTGAGTACGTTGGAAACGAGAAAGTCCTCCTCGGCAAGAAGCCTTACGCGGTCGACCTCTACGGGAAATACGCCTACACCGAGCTGGTGCCGATGTTCGACCTGCTCTCGGCTTATGGCGACTCGACGCCGCTGCTGCTCAGATTCTTGTGGCTCCTGCACAACTCGATCGTCGGTGGCCGGCGCGATCTCGCCGCCAACCTCTTGCGCCCCTTGATGAAGATGAAGGCAGGGGCGGATGTGCCCGACGAGCAGATCGACCGCGTGCTCTTCCGTGTGGTGCAGATGAGGAACCCTGCCGACATCGAGCCGCTACTCGATCCGATCAATGCCGCTCCGGCAATTCAAGCGGCAACCGAAGAAGAAGCTCAGAACCTGCGCATGATGGCCTTGGCCGAGCCCAACCTCACCAACGTCGAGACGGGAACGGATTCAAACCCGCAGGCTGGCAAGACCGCAACCACGGCTGTACTCGCCGCGAAATCCGCCGACGCGCTCACACAGTTCGAGCTCGACTCGCTCAACTGGTACCTGAAAGAGGCGAACGAGAAAAAGCTCGCGATGCTGCAACAGATCGAGCCTGACCAGGACGGCGACTCCGACTCCGGCTATAAGCCTTACCAAATTCCTAGCCAGTACACCTCGAAGGTCGAAGGCATCACCCAACGGTACGGAAAGGCGCATGTGGCTTCGCTTGACTTCATGGAGATTCAGCAGGAGATCCAGGTCGAGCCCGCGGCAATGTCGATGCTCTCGGTCGACGACGACATACGGCGTACCGGAACCCTGCAGCTGGTCGAGATGGCCGGCCAGATGCCGAACGTGATTGATCCGTTCTACGCGGCCCGGGCGTACGTATCCACAATTCGCGGCGTGGACGTAGATAAAGCCGTGAAGCAACCGCAGCCTCCCGCGCCTCCGCCGCCGAAAGTTGCCATCACTATAGCGGTCAAGTGGCCGGAGCTGCCTGCAGAAGTTCAAATGCAGATGCTCCAAGCCGCGGGCGGACAGATTACGCCTGGCGTCGAGCAGGAGCTGCAGATCCACGACACGCTCAAGGGTATCGAGAAGCTATCTTCCGCGGCCAACCATGCCGACAACCTGATGAGTACGCACGGCGCCGATGAGGAAGCTCAAGCCCAGGCGGAAAAGAATACGCCGATGACGAAAGGTGTCAACAATCCCTCGCCAACTCCGACTCGCTGAAGCTCAGCAGCTCTGGGAAGTGCTAAACGACCCGCTCTTTAAGTCTGCCTTTGAGGCCTACCTTAGCGACGAGCGCGATGACGCCGTCGTGAATCTACTAAGCGCCGTTCGGAAGTCAGAGCGCGACACGATGTATGAGGCACGCCAGGCCGGCTATATCGAGGCCTACGAAACGATCGAAGCAAATCTCAAGTACTTCGCTCAGCAGCAGCTGGCGAAGGCTCAAGGATGAAACGCCGATGACCAAGATTCGCCGCAAGTGGCTCCCTCTCACGATCGGGCTTTCGCTCGTCGCCTGCCTTCTCTGTATCGGCTACGTCTTTGCCCAGGTATCACCGCAGATCACGGGCTCCGGTGCACCTTCGAATCCATGCGTAAACGGCGGGCAGCAGTATCTCGACACGACGAACCACGTCCTTTATAGCTGCCCGTCGAACGGTTCGAACTGGGCAAACATTCAGCTCGGGAATGCAGCGGGCAGTGGATGGACCAACAACGGCGCGACGCTTACCGCGGCTCTACCCATCTTGCTACCAGATGGCTCGCTCACCGCGCCGAGCTACAGTTTTGCGAACCAACCCGGCTTAGGCTTTTCGCGGTCGGCGACCGATCGCATCGGCGTCATGGATGGGTCTCACGAACACCTAGCAATCCTCGCGAACAACGGTTCAACGGTTATGAGCGGCGCGGGCGGATACGGCTTTGTAAGCAGCGCCAACACCGATGGGCTCACGCCCAGTGTTTATCTCTCTTACGCAACCTCGAATACACTCAGCATCGGAACTGCTCCCGGCAACACCAATTCGAACCTTCAAGTGAATTTGCTTACCAAGTACAACGGAGTCACGACGGCTGGCTTAGGCGTCGTTGGGATCTACGGTGCCACCTCACAAAAGTCGGAGAGTGCAGCCGATTCTAACGTTCTAACATTCACGCCCCCATATGCCTCGACTGGTACCTATCGAATCCACTTCGTGCTGTCGGTTTCGGCTGCTAATACCGCGACTCTGGGATGGACGGCGACCTGGAAAGATTCGAATGGCAACGCGCAAGCGCCGGCAAACTTGTCGCTCGTGCAGAGCGGAACTGCAGCCCCTGCTCTCACGTTCACCACTAGCGCCGCCGGCAATTATTACGGCACGGCGCTCGTGGACATCGACACCAGCCAGACCGCCATCGTCGTCAAACTAACTTTTAGCGGCACTTCATTTTCTGCAAAAGCTTCCGCAACAGTAGAGCAAGTGCAGTAAGCCCAAGTGTTCTCCGGGACCAACCCGGTGCAGCGGGAACCAACCCCGCAAAGGAGAGAAATAAATGACAGACGTACTCACCGCCCCCGAGCAAGACGCCATAGCGGAAAGTCTTCTCGGCGATCAATCCCAAGACCCGAGCGCCCAGGATTACGGAGCAGAGGAAGGCGTAGAGGTTCAGGGCGAGATCGATCAGCAGCAGTCCGATCCCCAACAGCAACTTGAGTCAGACGAAACAGCCGACGAATATCAGCTACCCACTGATCAGCAGAAGGTGTTTCCCGACGAAGTGCTGTTGCAGTATGCCGAGCAGCGCTATCCGGACATTCTCCGGCTACTTGAGAACGACCCAACCAACGGGACGCTCAAGCAACTGCTCCACGACAAGCTGAATACAGATATCTACCTGCAATCACTTGAGCAGCAAGAGCAGGAGTTCGACCAATCCCAGGAATATGAGGACGAGTCCCAAGCGGAACCAACCCAGCAAGCGACTCAGCCTCAGCTGACCAGAGAGCAGTGGTTTCAGACCTTAGACCGCGCCATTACCGAGCGCACTGATCCCGAGATCGCGAAAGCGTTCCACTCGGATTTCCTGCGTTCCTTTGGCGTGCCCGAGGCTGAGATCGCAAAGATTCCGCCGCAGCAAGCTCAGCAGTTTACCGCGGTGGCTTCGAAATACATGCTGAACCTGGTTAGCACATTCCTGCCCGAGATGTTGTCTGCGCAAATGAGCCAGCAGATCGCCCAGCTCTATCCGGGCTTCGGTGAAATGTATGAGCGCTCGGCTTACGCGATGGCGTGGGACCGGGTGCGCAATCAAAACCCGCAGTATCAATCGCTACCGGCTTACGGCTCGAAGGAGTTCTCAAAAGCTCTGAGAGACGCGGCGGCGCAGATACCCGGGTTTGACGAGATGCAGTTCACCGGGCGTGACGGCAAGCCTCTATCCATGATGGAGAATGCCTCGCGCAAGTATTCGATGCTCGCTCAAATTGCCTCCGGACAAGCGGTCGATCCCCGACTCGTGCGGCAAGCAGCGGAGGCAGGTGCCCGCGCCGCCCGGCGCGCAGATGTACGCCGCCAGGGAGCAAACCTCGGCTCCGGACAATCTAGAGCGGCTTCCGGCCGCCAGAACTCAAGCCGTTTCCAAACCAATAGCGACCTCTTCGACGATGAGGCGATGGGCCGCTATCAGCAGGAGCACGGCCGACTCTGACGTACCCGCGAAGCGCACAGGAGACTAACCCGTGGCTTTAAACGTAGCCCGCAGTTTTAATCAATTCGTCACCGACACGACCAACGTGCGTGACGTTTCGGAACAGATGATCCTGCTCGAACCCGATGCAGCACCACTGTTTGTGCTTACCAACGCAGCCAAGCGTAAGCAGCCGACGATCGGCCCTCGGTTTGAATGGGTCGAAGACACCGAAGTCAGCTTGTGGGGCCAGGCCTCGATGGCGGCCGACACCGCTTCAAATATCACCAACATCGGCGTCGCCGATGGCACGCTCTTTGGCGTGGGCGATATCGTGGCCGTGCCTAAGGCGCAGTCTTCAAACGCCGCGCCCGAAACGTTCCTGGTGACCGCAATCGCCTCGAACACCTTGACCATCACCCGAGGCATCGGCGGATCAGGAGCGGACACCATCTCCGCCACCGGCTCGCTGCGTATCATCGGCTCGGCGTTCAAAGAAGACGACAACATCGGAGCTCAGAGGTACACGGCGAAAACCGTGCAGATCTCCTATGCGCAAATCTTCAAAACGCCGATCAAGGTTACCCACACCGCTGCTTCCACCAAGCAGTACGGGGCGCCGCAAGGCGAGCGTAAATTCCAGCTGGTTAAGGCTTTGATCCGGCATCGCTCCGAGATCGAGGCCATGGGCCTCTGGGGTCGCGCTTCAGAAACCCTGAACTCCCCGTCTTCACGGTGGACCACGATGGGATGGCTGAGCCGCATCTCGACCAACAAGACCGACGCCAACACCACGGCGACCATTACCACGTGGAACACATTTGCAGAGACCTCCTTTCGTTACGGAGAAAAGCAAAAACTCTTGCTCTGCGCGCCCAAGGTGATCTCGGCTCTAAACTTCTACTCCCAGAACAAGTTGCTCACCCGCGTGGGCGACACAGTTTTTGGAGTGAAGATTGCTCGATTCGAAATGGCGTTAGGCGAGTTCCTGCTCGCCAACGACTACCGTTTGGGAACCGGTGATATCGGCTTCCCGGGCGGAAACTCGTTCTCTAACCACGCCTATTCCATCGACCTGCCTTCAGTGGCCATGCGCTACCTGGCAGGAGGCGGCGACAACCTCATCGGAGACACCAAGCTCTTCGAGAACGTCCTGCCAGACGGCTCGACCACTCGAACGGACGAGTATCGTTCGCAGTTGGGCTGGGAGATTCGCCACGAGAAGAAACACGCCTGGGTGTTCGACCTCTCGGCTTACGCCTGAGGTTTCGCCCTGGTTGCTTTAACGGGAGGGGCCTCGAAAGCCTCTCCCGATTCTTTTGGAGTGAACGACCGATGAACCTCTACCGAGTTTCGTATTTTCACGTCACCGGGCGTACCCGGGAACTGGTGCGCGGACAAGAGTTCGTGCATCGCCACGGCGCCGAGAAAGTCGCCTTCGTCGTAGCCGACACGCCTGAGGCCGCGAGCGCCTTCATCTCTACACCGAACGACGAGATTACCGGCGTAACTGTCGAAAAGAAAGATGTGCAGGTAGCATCCGGAGTGAACCTGGAAACTCCACGGCTCGAGGTTTCCGCCCAGGTCGCCTCGACGCCCGTACTCCTGAAGCGCCCGCCACGGCTGGCCGACTTCGACGAGGAGAAATAAGCCTTTGTCACAAGCGAAACAACCTATCGAGTGGGCCTGCGAAGTTTGCGGGAAGAAATTCGGAATCGGCGAGTGGACATGCGCCGATGGCCAATCGAACCACGTGGTCAAGGAGAAGACCTATCGCTGCCTTGACGCGCCGCTTGACCCCGGAAAACCTGCCGAGGGCTCTACGGCGCCCGTAATTCGCGGCCGAACTGTCGTCTGCAACATTCCGCCCGCCAAAAAAGTCATGGAAGGCGGGGAAGTGAAACTCGTCGGCGAGGGCTCGGTTGAATTTATCAACGGGGCATACTCGACCAAAGATCCCGAGATTCAGTACTGGCTCGACAAGAAACCCAGCTATCAGGCTACACAAGAGCAGTGGGATCAGATGTGGAAGACGGCCGAAGAGCGCCTGGCGCAAAAAGAGCACGAGCTGCGCGCCGCCGAGCAGCGTCTCGAAAACGAGAGGAACGAACTGCTCGCGCAGGTTAAGCAACAGAAGAAACAGCCCGCCTAATGGCAATCTGCTCGAACTGCAAGTCTGAATCCCGGCGCGTACGCTCGCGCTGGACTGACAAGGGCGTACAGCTCGCGGACGAGTGCCCCAGCTGCGCGCCTCGTACCTTCGAGAAATTCACCACGCCCTCGGACAAAAAGATCCACATGGGCTTTGAAGCCCATCCCAACGAATACGAAAAGCGCTACGACTCAGACGGCGTCTTCTATATCCGCAAGCCTGAATACCGGGCCGAGCAGGAAGAGAAACTCAAACAGCCGTGCGCGGACGACGTTGAAGCGCAAGAGCGAGCCGAAGCCAATAAACGCGCATCCCGTCGCACCGATCCGATGACCCCGGCCGAGCTCGAGCAGGCAATCGCGAAAGCAAGAATTCTTGCCGGCGCGATCGAGCAGTCGCACGCCCAGGCCGTGAAAGAAGCCCGGGAAGCGGAGCTGCAGAGCTGGATCCAGAAAGCGTCCTCCCAGGCCGCGCAAGCATGAGCCTCAAAGACAAACTCGAAGCGCAGAAGGCGGAGAAATGGCGTAAGCGCGCGAAACTGCTCTTGCTCTCGGCGAACGGCCGCGCCGCACTCAAAGATTACGGCATCTCGGTTGAGGCGCCCGAGGACCAGAAACAGAACCCTGCCGAGCAGAAGCCCATCGTATGCATTCTCTGCCCCACGTACCGCGCCCCTGAGCCGCAGATGCAAGACGCGCTTGGCCGCATGGTGCGTTACACCCGGGAGAAAGATATCGCCACGGTTTACGCAGGCGCGCCGCTTTCAGCCTCGGTTGTGCACTGGTCACGGAACGGCCTGATTACCGAACAGCTAAAGAGCGGGAAGCCCTGGACGCACATTCTCTTTGTCGACGATGACATCGTGGTCGAAGAAGACCACCTCGAGAAATTGCTTTCCCATAAAAAGGACATCGTGGCCGGACTCTGTACCCGGAGGACCGACCCGCCAATTCCAAACATTCGCCACTTCAACGAAGAGACCGGCGACTTTGGGCAAATCTGGGAATGGCCGGAAGGGCAACTCCTCGAGGTTGGAGGCGTCGGCACAGGCCTGATGCTGATCACTCAGCACGCGCTCGAGCAAGTCGCTCAATCGTACTTTGATTGCCTGTGGGAGAAAGAGTTTTATGGGATCTCGAGCGAACGCGCGGAAGAGATCAAGACGGCGCGCCTCAAAGCCTTCGACGAGCAGAAGCTCTGCTACTGGTTCCGATTTCTGCCAGCATTCAAATCTTCGATCGAGTACGGAGAAGACGTCGGGTTCTGCATGGTCGCCAAGCGCTACGCCGGGATCTCGAGCTACTGCGACACCTCAATCCAGCCTGGACACATCGGCCACTACTCTTACTCGATTCGAGATTTTGAGCCTTATCGCGAGCAATCGATCCTGAAAGCCAAGGTGCACGGGCAGTATCCGATGGACGTGCCGGAGATGAAGATTTCAATCCTCTGCCCGACCAGGGGAAGGCCGGAGAATATCAAACGGCTGATCGACTCATTACTAGAGACCTCTACGGTAATGCCTGAGATTGTCCTCTACCGAGACTTAGACGACTGCACGCCCGGCCCAGAATTCTGGAAAGGCGTAGAGATTAAGAACGTCCTTGGGCCGCGCATCACGCTTTCGAAGATGTGGAACCGCTGCGCCGAAGTATCAACTGGCGAAATTCTGATGCACGCGGGCGACGACATCGTCTTCAAGACCAAGGGCTGGGACGACTACGTACGGCGCGCCTTTGCCGCCTTCCCGGACCGCCTAGTATTCGTGCACGGCGATGACGGAGTGTACGGCGACCAGTTTGGCACGCATGGCTTTTTGCATCGCGCCTGGATCGAGACGGTCGGATATTTCTGTCCACCTTACTTTTCTAGTGACTACAACGATACCTGGCTGAACGAAGTCGCAAGCGCGATCGGCCGGCGCGTGCCGCTGCCCTTTGTCACCGAGCACATGCACCCGCTTACAGGAAAGGCCGAGTGGGACAAAACCCACAAAGAGCGCCTGGAGCGGCATAAAGCGGACAACGTGGACGAGCTCTACCAAAACCTTGCACCCGCGCGGGCTGAAGATATTCGCAAGTTGAAGGCGAGGCTCGGCGTCGCCTTCGAGCAGAAGCCGGAGCTGGTCCTCGCATGAACGTGGGCATGGTTGGCTGCGGCAAGCTGGGCCTGATGGTCGCTCTCTCGATCGAGTCGCGCGGCCACTGGGTTCGAGGCTATGACATTTCCGCCGCGCCTAAACAGTATCTACTGAAGCGCGAGATCCCGTTCAAGGAAGCACATTCCGAAGAGCTGCTCCGAAAGACGCAGATGGAGATGGTCTCGCTCGAAGAGCTCTGCCAGTGGGCCGACATTCTTTTCCTGGCACCCCAGACACCGCACATCGACGCCTACGAAGGCGCTACGCCTCTCCCTGACACGCGCGCGGATTTTAATTACGACTATCTGGTTGAGTGCGTCCGAGAAGTGAATCGCTACCTGATTCAACGGACGCCCTGCGTCGTCATCTCGACGGTACTTCCGGGGACGATCGAGCGCGAGGTGCTGCCGATCATCGGAGCGAAATTCGACTTGGTCTATTCGCCCCAGTTCATCGCCATGGGGACGGTCTACAACGACTTCCTTAATCCCGAATTTTGGCTGATCGGCGCTCGCTCGCCAGCAGCGGCCACGCTGCTCGCTCACTTTTACGAAACAATTTGCTATGGCGCGCCGGCGCTCAAGACCGACATCCGCACCGCCGAAGGCATCAAGGTGCTGTACAACACCTTCATCACGGCAAAAACTGTGCTCGCGAATCTTTACGGCGAGATGGCGCACCGCTGCGGCATGAAAGTGGACGACATCTACCGGGCGCTCGAGCTTTCGACCAGACGCCTTATCTCGACCAAGTACCTGAAGGCCGGCATGGGCGACGGAGGCGGATGCCACCCGCGCGACAATATCGCGCTCTCCTGGCTGGCCCGCAATGTGAATCTCTCGTACGACTTCTTCGAGTCGCTGATGGTGGCCCGCGAAAAGCACTGCGAATTCCTGGCAGACCTCGTCGAAGAGTACCGCTGGCAGGTGCACCAGCTTCCGGTCGTAATCCTGGGGCGGGCGTTCAAGCCAGAAACCAACATCGACACCGGATCGCCGGCGAGGCTTCTCTCCTTCATCCTGAAACGGCGCGGAGTGGCCCACTCGTGCACCGAAGACAAGGACGTGACGAAAGCCCCGCATCTGGTTTTTATCGGCTGCCAGCACGAGCGTTACACCCGGTATCAGTTCGCGCCGGGCTCGATCGTCATTGACCCCTTTCGCTACATGCCGGACGTTCCCGGGGTTGAAGTAATTCGCATCGGGGAAGGCGAGAGGCGCGGCGTGCTCAGTTCGAAAGACCGCGCATTGCAATCTGCCGCCCTGCTCGATCCGCGCGCGGTATGAAAGTTCGCGATCTCTGCTGGTTTCTTCTGGGCATGATTTCTGCCGTCTGGCTCATCTGTTTTCTTGATTCCCTGAACTAATTCCCATGACTCGAACCGAAATCCTCGAGCTGGCCAACCAGCTCTCTGAGCGCAAGGGCGAAAAGGTTCTATCCCTGCCCAACCTCTACCGCCTGGTCTTGCAGGACATCTGTAAGCGCCAGCGGTTTTGGTGGCGGCGCCTGGTCTTTAGCTTTCAGACGGTCGTGGCCCAGCCGACGTATGATCTAACCTCGGTCGTGACCACGCCAGCCGGAGCGATGACCGAGATCCTGCTCGAGGAAATCACCAAGTTTTCGCTCATCATCCCAACCAATCCCTTTCAGACGGCCGAAATGCTCCCGATGTACGATCCCGAGACTCTGCTCGAGATGATCCAGAACACGACCATTACCTCGCCTACGCAGGGAAACGTGAACGCGCCAGGCGGGCGCTACACGCTTGACCCAAGCGGGATCAACGTTATTCGCATGGATCCGCCAGACGCGGCGTATACGGCTTATGTAGTGGGCTGGGCGATCCCGAACCCGGCGACCGACTCGACAAACGACGCTGTGCCGCTCATTCCCGCCTGGGGGCACAACACCATCGTCTCGGGGCTGGTATGGAAGATTTTCAAGTGGGCATACGGCTCGACCAACCAGAAAACAGAAGACGCGAAGGAAGAGTACGAGCAGGGAATCCTCGATCTCATGGCCAAGCGCCAGTTCGACCCAAACTATAAACTCCAGCTCGCCATGTCTGAAGACGCGGTCCGCTCGACCTAGCTATGGCTCGCCTCCAACCGTTTGAGCAAATTGACGCGGGCGGCGTAGATTCGCGCTCAAACCCGATCAATATGCCCAGAAATCGGGCACTTCGGTGCTTGAACTGGGTACCGAAGCAAGCGGGGTTCTGGGAGCTGCGCTGGGGCTATTCGACGGTCACGATGAATTCAACCGCATCGTCGGCCATTCATTCGATGTTTCCTTATCGCACCTGGGACGGAACGAAGTACGTACTGTTCATGAGCGGCACGACGCTCCAGGTTTTAAACACCGGAACCGGAGTGGTCACCACTCCCACGGTGCGAGGCGCGGCGGTCGGCAGCTCGGCAAAAGGCGCAGGCTATTTCGCCAACAATCGCTTCCATTACGGAAACGGAACCGACCAGAAATGGTTTGACGGCACGACCTGGCGCACCAACGGATTGCGGGCTCCAACCTCAGCCGAAGTGCAAAACGTCACCATCGTCGATGGCGTCAGAGAGCTAACCACAGCCGAAAACACTTCGATCACTTTCACGCCTGCAGGGGGCGGGCAATCGGCGGCAACTTCAATCGGCTTGCTCTTTTACGTCGCCATTTTTGATAGCTCAAACAACGAACGCGGGCCAGCGACCATCGTCGCCGGATCAGGCGCGCGGGTAAACGTCGCGCTGAACCAAAAAGTAACCGTCGCAACTCTCCCGAATCTTTCAGGCGTCAACGCCAATTGGATCAAGGTTATTGCCACGACTTACGACGGCGGGAACGTTGGCTATTTCGTTTACCAGCCAGGAACGCTCGTCCAGAACGCCTCCGTCTCGCGCGCGGCTAATGTGGTCACCATCGGTACCCAGAGCGCACATGGACGCTCCGTCGGCGACATCATCGTCGTGAATCTCGTAGCCGATGACAGTTTCAATGGCGTCTATAAGGTCGCCAGCGTGCCCAACTCGGCCACGCTTGCCTATACGAATTACGGCCCCAGCGTCGCCTCTAGCGGAGGCTCGATCTCGCAAGCGGTGACGGCCGCGAACGCCGCCACCTCGGTCGATGTGCTGGCGACTCAGAACCTAGTCGGCCCTACGCCTATCGCCAACGAGAACCGAGGGCTCGCGCAATCAACCGTGGGCGGTTCAAATCCCGGATACCAGTTTTATGGCGCGATCTATAACCCAAACGGCGGGGGCCATGCAGGCAACAGGATCGCGATCGGCGGGCGCTATCTTCCAGGGAAGTCTTTTGCCGCGCAGCCTAACCGCTGCAACTTTCATATTCAAGGCCTGCCCGACTACTCAGGGACCGATACGGAATGGTCGTTTCTGGTTGGGCGAACCGGCGACGGAGTCCTCGTGCCCTATGTCGCCACCGACAATGCTGGCAATTGGCTGTACGGGCAGAACGGCTCAACATCCTTGATTGGCTATCAGGCAATCACCGATGGCAACCACGAACTCCCTACCAGGAATGGCATCATCCCGGCGCAGTCGAATATGTTCGCCGTGGCAGGAGACTACTGTTACGCCGCCGACACCGGATCTCCTACGCTTCGCCGCTCGGGGTCTCTCGCCGACGACCGTTCGGGAGTCGTTACCGGCCGCCCAGAACAGAGCTGGGCGGCAAACGATATCGATACTTTTCCCACGGGCGAAGCAGCAACCGCCATCTTTGAGATTGATCAAGAGATTTTGATGGGCACGCTCCACGATTGCGCGCTCTCGGTCAACCTGGCCGGCATTCAGCAATGGGTTGGCCCCTTCAACGTGGGAATAGCGGGGCGGCGCGCGGGCACGAAATGCGGCTCGCACGGATTCTTTTGGCTCTCAGGCGACAAGCAGCTGGTTACGCTTCAGAACGGCGTGCCGGTTGTGGTCTCAGACGAATATGAAGCCGCGGAGCTCTTCAAAATCGATTCGACGTATCTCTCCCAGGTAGAGCTCGTCTACTACCGTAACGCCCAGCAAGGGAAAGACGAGCTGCGCATTGAAGGCCAATCCGGGGGCGTGCCTTACACCGTAAAACACGACTTCAAGCTGCGCGAGTATATGCAGGCGCCAGGCTCGGTCTATGGCCAAGGCTACGCCGAGCAGTACGTTGGCCAGCTTTCAAACGCTTTCACCGTCGCCCAAGTGAGAGACGCGACTGGGGCGCTCCAGATTTATGCCGGCTCAACCAACGGCCAGCTCTATCAGCTCTATTCCGGAGCGGATGACATCGGAAATCAGTACGCCGCGGATTTGATCTTGCTCGTAAACGGAGGAACGGATCGCCCAAGCGTGCCGTTCATCGACTGGTACGGCGACTCGCTGATTAACGTCTCCGTGGGCAAGACGCTTTCAACCTCCCTGGCCGCGGGCGCGCAGTTTGCATTTGAAGCCCTCACCCCGTCTGACAACCCGGCGCAAGCCGTCCAGGGAGCCGAGAATGATTCGCTTTATCGTGCTTACCTTTCGGCGCCAGAAATTCAGCACGTGTATTTGCGCTTTCAGCTGAGCTCGCACTCGGCGGATGGAAATCTCGCACTGAACTCTCCTCCGCACGTGCCGCTTGAGACCTACGGGCGACTGTACGAACTGATTCCTGCGATTGGCGACGAGCGCGAAAGATAAGCCGCGGTGAAGATCATTCGGCGTAACTACGGGATCAACATGACCCCGAACGAACGTATTCAGGCGCGCCGGGACGCGCAGGACACAACTATCACCCGAGGAACCGACCGTAAACCCGATCCACCGCGCGACGTCATTGCAACCGCCGCGCCGCGGGGCGTGCTGCTTAATTGGCGGCCTCCGTTTTATGCTACCGACCTCGCCGGCTACCGGGTGTACAAGGATTCTGAAACTTCGCTGTTCGCTGAGATTCGCGATCCCCTGGCAACTCAGCACTTCGTCGATTGCACGGCCGGCACGACGCCACCAACCACGAACTTTTTCATTTCTTCGGTTTCAAAGATTGGCCGCGAATCGCAAAAGGTGATGATTCAAGGCTCGGCGACGGCCGAGACTGGCGCGCCGGCGATGCCCGTAACCCCTCCAACCTATACGACCGACTACGCGCCTTCGGCAACTTCAGTCAGCCGCTACGGAGGAGCCTGCTTCTCCGGCAACACGCGGGTTTTTACCCTGCATCGCCTAAAGCCGATCGAGGAACTGGTAATTGGCGATCGCGTCTGCTCGCGGCTTGGGTGGAAGCGTGTAGCGTTTGTCGAAGTGCACGACTTTTCTGGCGAGATGATCGACATGGGGAAAGGCGAGCTGGTTACGCCTGAGCATCTGATGTTTGCCGGTTATGGCTATTGGAAGCCGGCGGCGGAGGTTTTGAAGAACACCGAACGCTATCCCCGCGTCGAATTTTCGGGCAAGGTCTATAACCTCGAGCTCGATACACCTTCAAAGCTCGACGATGACCACTGCTACCGCCTGGTGAATGGGCGCTTCGCGCACAACTTGAAGCCCTACGGCAACTGATGCGAATCGCAGTTTATCCGCTCGACTTTCAAGGCCAGGGCGCGCTCTTAGAGCCAGTCGACAAAAAGCTCCACGACCTCGCGGTTGACTACTGCGCGCGTGAACTTGAAGGCGGCAAAGATTTGAACCTCGCGCGCTTCGCCAAAGTTTGGGTGGCGGTATCACTTGATGCCGACGGCTCCTACAAGGAGATCCTGGGGATTACCGGCTACGTCATGCGGATCGATCTTCCGGTGTTTCGCGTCTCGGGAGATCACGCGGTACGAGCCACGAAGATGCTGACCGACCGCATGAGGGGATTTTTTCAGGATCAAGGCGCGCGTGGGCATGAAGCCTTTATTCACATCAGCTCAAAAGAGCGCCCGGAACAGCGCTGCGCAAAATGGAAAGAATCGCTCCGTGCAGTGGGAGCGCAGCCTGCGGACCGGCTGAGCGTCAAGATTTAAGGGGAGATACATTATGGGCGGCGGACCAAGCCCGCAACAAAAACAGGCAGCTACGGCGCAAGCCAACCTCGATAACCAGCTGTCGAATGTTTTCGGCCAGCAGTTTCAGTTTCAGCAGGCGCAACAGAATAAGGCCAATCCCTTCTATACGTCGATGATGGATAAGGGCCTGCCTTACTTCAACAGCTTGACCGACGCTTCATCGGGCACCACGGCGCAGGCATTTCAGCCGGCCAAGGCGCAGCTCGAGCGGCAGCTCGGACAACAGACCAACATGCTTCCCTCAGGCTTCGCCGAGCAGGCGCGCACCGATCTCGCCTCACAACAGGCGCGAGCGTTCGATCAGCAGCTACAACAGAATCTTGGCTCAAATTTCGCTGCACGCCAGGCCGGCGCCTCAGGACTGCTCGGGCAAGCCCAGATCGCCAACCCGGCACAGTACTCCGGTCAAGCCATTCAAGGGAACGCTAGCGTGATGAACGCGCCGCTCGCATCCCCTGGTCTTGGGGGATTGCTCGGAGGACTCGCTGGCGGCATGGCTTCGGCACTTCCTTTTTAGGAGACACTCGCTATGGGACAAGTAGGAGCAGCGTTTAAAAATCCGAACACCTTTGACGCGGACCCGTCCGGATTCTCGGGTTCTGAGTGGGGCGCGCGCTTCTTGGGCGGCGCGGGCAAAGGTCTGCTGAACGGCTTTTCGAATATGCAGCAGCAGAACTCCCAGATGCGCCAGGGCGGGGGAGGCGCAATGCCGCAAGTGGCCGCGGCAGTTCCCTCGAACATTCAATTCAGCGCGCAAAACTTTACCCCGGGCGGCTCAGGACCGCGTCCGACCAAGAACCCGTTTTTCTATGGTTACGGGGAAGGCAGCTAACCGTGGGACAGATTCCAGCTAGTTCAACCGGCGCGGGAGCGTTCGACGGAGTGCGCCAGAAGCTTGCCGGCCTGAACAACTGGCCGCAGTACGACCCGAACTCAGGGGGTCTCAATCCCACAGGTGGGCCGTTCATTCCCCAGGCTCCCACTCCCGCGAGCGTGGGTACGGAATTTGCGGCGCGCCAGATGCAGCCGTACGGAGATACGACCTCAGCGGGAACCATGATGGGCGTCAAACCGAAGCGAGGGAGAGGACGGTAACGCGATGGGACACTTATTCGAATCGGCGGGGCTGACGGTTCCAAACTCCATGCTCAGCAATTCCCAAGGCCAGCCTACGTTTGTCGGCTCTCCGCAACAGGTTATGAGCCGGGCGAATCAAGCTATCGACCAGACCCAACCAGCGTTTCTTTTGTCTAACAAAGATTCTCAGGGGCCGAACGCGAACAATCTACCCACAATGGGGACACCAAACCTGCAACAAGCAGCGGCAACCGGACCGGCAGGAATTCCTAACGCGATGAGCCCGGCGCTCACCAAGGGCGGGAAACTGGCAACGCTTCTGATGAGCGGGCTACAGGGCGCACTCGCCGGCCGCGCGGCTTCAGAACAAGCTGTCATTCAGTCGGGCGGACGAAGATCGGGAGGCGTAGGGACAGGATTTCAGGCAGGCTATCAACTTCCATTTCTGCGGGCGGCGATGCCGCTCCAGCTCGAGAAGGAACAAGCGGAAACGGGACTTGCGCAGGCAGGCTTACAGCCAGTCGAGACCCCTTACGGAAACATGCCGGCCGCGCTGGCCTCGAAGATCCTGAGCCCATATCTGGGGTACCAAGGAAAAGTTGACGCCGCCAAGATCGGTGGCCAGAGCCGCGTTCAGAGTGCCGATATCGGGGCGCAGGGTCGAGTTCAGGCGGCTGAAGTTAACAAACGATTCATGGCGGTACCGGGAGTTGGGCTGTACGACACGCAATCTCGCCAACTACTGCCCGGCTCGGAACAAGGCGTCACCATCACATCGGAGATGGCTCAGGATTACGGTCTTCCCGCGAACTTCGTCGGCAAGCCTATGACCGTCGCCAATCTCGCACAGCTCGAGCGAAACCAGATCAATGCGGCACCGACGACCACGAGTACCACTGACCCGCTCGGGCTTACCACAACCAGCACGAAAACCAAACAGCTGCCCGCAAATTCAGGTGTCCCGCAAGCATCGAGCGGCGGAGCTCGCCGCGCTGGAGCTCCTGCGGGTGGCAGCAATAGCAATGCTGCTGGTGGCGGCAACGGGAGCGTAATTGATTCAACTGCACGGCGATTGGTCGAAGGCGACATGGACCCGTCGCAGCTGAAGAAGGATGACAAGGGATATCCCATCATTCTCGACCGTGCCGATAAGTACTCCCAGCAGAAGTACGGGAAGCCCTTCGACATCGCGCAAGCATCGAGCGACTACCAGTATGCTCGGAACCCGCAGACCCAGAACACGCTGAAGATGATCAACGGCATGACCGAGAAGGGTGGAGCCATAGAGATCGCGGAGAAACAGGCATCCAATCTGCCACAGTTCGATGAAGCCACGCTCAATAAGGTTTTCAACGCAGCGTCGACGGAATTCGGATCAACTGCTGCGTCGAATTTTCACACCGCCATGCTCGGGCTTGCGGACGAGTACAGCAAAGTCATGGGTGGCGGAATCTCCTCGGACACTGGCCGCGATCAGGCGCTTTCGCTCTTGCGTGCCAGTTACTCAAAGGGACAGCTGGCTGGGGCCATCGCGATCATGCGCCAGGACATCTCGGCCCGAAAATCTGCGCTCGTCGGAACCAACCGCTATCTTGTGCGCCAGTACGGACAACAGGCAGCGGCTTCCTCCGGCAACGTCGATTCACTCCTAAAAAAACATGGCTTCTGATCTCGCCGCCCTCATCGCCGACAAGGATTTCCAGGCTCTAGCTCCAGGCGATCAACGGGCTGTACTCTCGCGCGCCACTGGAGATCAGAGCTTTGGGTCGCTGAGTGACGAAGATACGCAACAGTACGTCTCGCGCGCGACTCAGAAAGTTCAGCTAACAAGGCCAGACCTGTTCGCCCCACCATCGGCGGCCGGAGCCCCGCCGTCGCGTCAAGTAGCGGCACGGCAAATGCAGCAATCGCGTCTTGGGAAACAGGACAACAGCGACCCCGACCTGCAAAGAATGAATCGAAACATCTACGCCGCCGATGCTGCCTCGAATCCCACCCCGGAAGATGCGCTCATGGGTGCTGGAGCGCTTGCGGCTACTACGGGAGTGGGAGCAGCTGGCAGAGTGGCGCTCCCTTTTCTTGGCCGCCAAGCAGCACAGCATCCGGTCATTACAGCCATGGTGGCTCAGCAGGCGGTCCACCAGGCTAGGCAAATCCCCGGAGTCGGACGCTTCATTCCTTCTGCGGCTGAGTGGCTGCCGTTTCTTTTCACTGGTGGCAAGGGAGAAGGAGCAGCAGCGGAAGCGGAAGCCGAAACTGCCGCTCCACAAGTCAGAGCCGCGCAACCTTCGCCCGTCGAAGCTCCCGCGCCGACACCGCAAGCTCAACTCCCCTGGATGCCGCCAAAGGCGCAGATGCAGTTCTCGCCGGGCAAGGGTCCGTTGCCGGGCAGTGCGGAAGACATCGCTGAGACTGCGCAAATTCAAGATCAAGTACGAAATCAAGCGGAAGGGGAGAGCGAAGCATTGCGGCGGCAAGGTGAGGCGGAAGGCTGGGCACGAAACACCAGGGCTCGAACGCCTAAGAGCGTCTTGACGGGGACGGCCGATCGGCCCGTAAAATATACAAAGACACCTGGCGTAAGGAGCGGCGGCACGGATTCCCAGGCTTCGGGTTCGGGCGACTTGACCGATGTTCTACAAAGGTCAGTTGCGCAAGCAAAGGCAAGGCGGGGGCAGTAGCAGGGCGAAAATAATCCCCCCAAGGCATGCGCTGTTCCGGGAGTACCCAGTCGGGGAATCGCATCAGCGTAATCCAGCGTTCATCACGAGCCAGACCAAAATTCCGACACCAGCAAAGAGCAGCCAGGCGATTACGCGCGGCGCTCCCAGGCGCGGATAGAGCCACTTGTCAGCAGCCCATCCCGCAGCAACGAGAACCGAAAAGGCAAACGCTCTCTCCAGTGTCACCGTCTCGCATTGTGCCACCTTACCGCTTAGCTAGCAAGCTGCAACTCTTTTCACACTAAGGAATTCCCAAAATGGGACAGGTTCCGCCCAAGTACATGCTGCCTTCCGCGCCCTATGGCTCATCGGACGCGGCCAACTCGGTGAACGCGGTTCAGCCTCAGGCGGTCAACCCGCAGACGCCGCTCTTGCCGCCCAACTTTCAGGATTCAGGCCAGATGCAGCAGCAGAATCCTACGCCCCAGGCGGGCCAGAACCCTTTCAGCCAGCGCTCGCCAGCCATGGGGAACCTGCAGAACTTCTATCGACGGATGTACGGCCAATGATGATGATGAAACGACTCATTCGACTTCTCGCCTTGCTCTTTGTGCCGGCCATCGTCCAGGCCACGACCACGGTTACCGGCACCATGCAAAACCTGGGGACAGGGGCAACCACGCCGAACGCCTTCATGCGCTTTTGGCTCCGAGGCTGCGGAGGGAACCAGCCGCGCGTCTCTGGAACCTCGCTCATCGCGCCTTCTCAGGGGGGAGTGTTCTATTTCGACCTTGCCGCGAACTCATCCGGCGCCGTCTCAGGGACGCTTTACTCAACCCGCGATTCAACCGGCCTGCTCGGCGGGGATATCAATTGCGGGGGTTCGACTACGGCCGTCTGGTACGGCATGCAAGCCTGGTTCAACGGCAAAGCCGGACCGGAGGTGCCCGTCCATGCGAAATCAGGCACCACGCTAGATATCTCCCAGGTGGCTCCGATCACCACTAACCCAGTCGTCAGCTCGCCAACCGGGGATACTACTTATGCCCGGCTCGACGGCGCCAACCAACCCTTCCAGGCAAACGTTACTCCCACAGGCAGCGGTACGCTTTCGCTTGGCTCAACCGGCAATCGCTGGAACGTGAATGCATCGGCGATCAATGCCTCGGGCGCGGGAACCTATTCCGGCAATAACACCTTTTCCGGCGCGAACACCTTTTCGAGCACGGTGACGCTGACCGGGACCGCCACCTGTAACCAGTTTCAAAAGATACGCTGCGTCGATACCGCAAATTCTGCCGGCTGGGGAGGCTCGGACCCAGGAGCCTGGATCAATTCGGCAAGTGCGACTTGCCCGAGTTACACCGGGCCGCAAGTCACTCCTGGTGTCGGCCCAGTGGCCGCGCCCGGGGGCTGCACCATTCTGCTGGCTCAGGGCGCTTACACGGTTTCGACCCCGATTCAGTTTGTCTCGGGAATGGAGCTAATCGGAGCCGGGCCAGAAAAGACGACGCTAAAGGCCGCGAACTCGCTCAACCATTCTGTCGTCCTGATCGGGGTCAATGCGGCCGAAACCGGGCAGACGGCCGGAACTATCTACTGGACCCGGGTTGCCTTCCTCTCGATCGACGGGAACGCCCAAAACCAATCTTCAGCCGTCTATGACATTCACATGGGGAAGGTGAATACCACCTACCTCGATCACTTGGAAATCAAGAACGCCACTTCGCACTCAGTCGCGGTGGATAACGGCAGCCTGAGTTCTCCGGCATCGGCTGGTGGCGGGGTCGGCGGCTTCTTCATTCATTACAACAACCTCATTGCCGCGCAAACCAGTTTTAGAAACGATTCGGCGGGAACGGCGCCCGCGGGGATCTATTGCTGGGGCTGCGCCGACAGCTGGATCGATCATAACGCGATCGACGACTTCAATCAGACCAACGGCTCTTCGTACGGGGTTTACTTTCGCGACTCGGGCGACGTACACCTCACCAACAATTTGATCTCCTTCGGCCAGGTGGCAGGCGTCAGGGTCGAGACCTCGGGAAGTGGGCAGCAGTACGTTCGGGACAACTTTATCGATGTCACCGACATGGGCGTCCAGTTCATCGGAATCGGAGACGCGGAAATCGCGGGCAACTTCATCCGCTTGGGGTCTAGCGGAACCAACTCGGCGATTGCGGCCATTCGAGTTCAGACCGCTAGCTTTCGCGTCTTGATTGACCGCAACTATGGTCCGGTGTCACTCACCAACGCGAACGGCTTACAAATCGATTCAGGAGCGACCGCAGCGGCCGTTCAAGTCGGCTTGAACAGCTTCACCGTCACCGGGGGAGGAGCGGAGTTTGTCGACAATAGCTTCAAATCGATCGGGCCAAAAATTCCCAGCCTCACGTTTTACGAAACCGGAACACCGAACAACGGCGCGGGCGTAAGCGGACAAGACTGGTGTTATGGCGACTCCACCAATCACGTTCTCAAGTGCTCAATCAATAACGGCACTTACTTTAACATGACCCAGTCGCTTGCGGCAGGCACGGCGACGATGACCACGGCCGCGATTGCATCAGGAGCTTGCGGCACGACGGTCACGGTAGGAGCAACCGGGGTAGCGACGACCGACGCCATCACCTGGAGTTACAACGCCGCGCCGGCCGCGAATCCCGCGCAGCTAGTGGTCAGCGTCTGGCCGACCGCGAACAACGTAAACTTTCAGTACTGCAATCCGACCGCGAACTCCATCACCCCCACAGCAGCGACTTTGAATTTCCGCGTCACTCGATAAGGTCTCATGAAAAAGATTGTCTTTGTTCTCGCTCTCTTTTCTTCTTGCTCTTTGCCGCTTTTCGCGCAGAACTTTGGTGGGCGGTCGTCGTCTGATGTTCGCGTGCTCTCGCCTTACAAGTTTTGCGTCGGGGAAGACGATGGCAACGATGCGTGTATCTCGCAGAGCGGGAAGGGGCAAGCGAAATTTTCCGGCAACCTAAATTTGAAGCAATTAGGGGGCTCCTGCTCCGCCGACTCAAACAACACCTTTGCCTCTGCGGTCGCCTGCGCCGCATCTAGCGGTTACATTCACGCTTTTACTTCATTGTCGTCCTATTCGCTGACCGCGAACACTACCATCCCCGCCGGGGTCACGTTGCAGATGGACAATGGGGCGATCCTAAATTGCAACGGGAATACGCTCACCATAAACGCGCCGATCGTCGCCGACGCTTCTCAGCATTTCCAAAATTGCACTGGGACACAATTGACGCTCGGGCCGCTTGCCATCGCGAATACGTACGCGGAGTGGTTCGGCATATCTACTTCGAACTCGGCCGCAAGCAACGACACCGGCCTCACTATGGCGGTCAATGCGGTGTGTGCTGGGACGGCCGGCGATGGATTTCAGAACTTTGGCACCATCCTTTTCGGCGCGGGCACCTATCAACATTCGGCGCAGATCGACAGTAAGAATGGTGGTTGCATCTGGCGAGGAGCTGGCGAAAAAGCTACACAGATTCAATGCACGTCTTGCGCAGGGGTCGATCAGTTCGTTACTGGATACTGGGTCACGGTCGAGAAGCTCGTGTTTACCAATTCTGGAACGGCTGTTTCCGCGATCGCGCTGCGTGGAGCGCACATCAAAGTCCGCGACGTTAACTACAGCCCGACGACCGCGAACTATTCAGACTCCTATATCCGACAACAACAGAACGCCGTTTCAGGTATCTACGACGTTCAGATCGAGCGCGTTCAGATCAATTTCAACTCGTCCTCGACAATGCCGAAGTGCATAAACCTCGTGAATGGAGGCGGCGGCAACGCGGCTGTCAATGTGGTGATGAAAAATATCCAGTGCTACGCGGCTACGACCACTGCTTATGACATTGGGGCGTCGAGTGGTCCTGCTCCGGCAGGCATTGAATGCGATCAGTGCTACAGCGCTTCCTATGGAGCTTTGGGAGGAACGTTCACGGCGTGGCACATAGGAAACGGAGCGGCTATTCACATCCATGACTCGGTGCTTCAGCTTTGCGGTGACAGCTCGACTACCTGCAACACGCATAAAGCTCTCGTGTGTGACAAAGTACTGGGAATGGAAATCAACGGCGTGCAGTTCGACGGAGGAGGTCACGCACACGGGATCCAATCGACTAGCAACAACTGCGCCGATGTGGACGTACATAACAACAGCTGGCGATCAATAAACCCTTGGGATCAGAGCGGCTTTGCGATTTGCGACGCGCTGATCGATCTATCGGGAGGAAGCTATAACTGGCACATCAAAGGGGATTCGTCGATGGCTACCGCAGGCAATCGACTGGCTTGCTATCCCAGTTCGGCCAACAACCCGGCGATCAACAATGGGGGCTCCGCCTACAATAGCGAGACCTGGGGGCCGGTGGATACGCCGGAATTTTTCACTTGGGGCATGACTCCGATGGCTGTGGGCTCCGTCAATATCGGGCCAGCGACCAATTTGTTTCTCTGCTACTACGACAGCACGGCATATCGCGCGAAATGTTCACAGGGCACCAATGCAGCCGCAGGCTCCTTTGACACCCTGGTTTTCGCCAGTACAACCGACACGCTTGCAAATAAAACGCTGTCCTCACCCGTGATAGGTCCGGCTAGCACCGTCGCCAGTCTTCCCACTTGCAACGCTGGTGCTCAGGATCAAATTCGCATCGTCACTGACGCCAATGCGCCCACCTACAACGCGACCGTCGCAGGTGGAGGCGCGGTGAGAATCCCTGTCTATTGCAACGGCTCGAACTGGGTGTCTCACTAACCCTATGGCTCCCTCGAACCTCATCGACCAACTAGTGCGCGATGAAGGCGAGATCCTGCATGCCTATCAGGATTCGCTCGGCTACTGGACCATTGGTTCAGGCATCCTGATCGACGCCCGCGGCGGAGGCATCACGCACGAAGAAAATATGTATCTACTGCAAAACCGCGCCGAACGCACCGCCGCCTGGGTACGAACACATCTCCCGTGGTCACTCGCACTCGACGATGTACGCCTGGCCGCGCTAAATAATATGGCTTATAACATCGACGGGAAACTTGAGCAGTTTGTTCAATTCCTGGCAAAGCTGAAAGCTGGCGACTACCAGGGCGCAGCCGAAGAGATGCTCAACTCGCTGTGGGCTCGCCAGGTGGGCGCCCGCGCCCATCGCCTCTCCGAGCAGATTCGCACCGGAGTCTGGATATAGCGTCTTCCTCGCGAAAGCGCCTGAGCAGTTCATCGATCAGCTTTTCGACTTTCGCGAAATCGTGCTCGTGTTGGATTTCTTCAAGTAACCGCGCTTCATCCGGGTGCACAAGATCAGACTAGGATGCTAGGCACTAAAGTTCCTAACGCCATCTTGCGCCATAGGTGTAAGGCGTTCGTCATCTTTCCTCGACCCCAGCTTCCTGATGTTCTAGTGGACATGACGAAACTTCGCGCCATGTGGGGATCATTGCCGCATCCCGTGCAAGCTTTGATTATCGCCTTCGCTTCGGCCGCAGCATCTACCTTTGCGCATGCCTGGAGTGAGCATATGTGCTTCACCCGGGAATGCCTGAAGCACTACGCTGCGATTTCGATTTCGGCGGGAGTAGTAGCCGCGCGAGCGTTCTATATGATGCCCAACCGCAGCCAGGCCGCAGCTCCGGTTGTGCCGGCAGTCGCACCCGCGCCTATCGCCAATGCAAATTAACCAGGCCTTTACCGCCAGCCAATGGCTGTCGCTCGAGGAGATCCGCACGCTGCTTCTCGCAGGTGAGTTACAGGTCGATTCCCCTCAAGGCACGATGCGGCTCTACGTGCAGTTTAAAGATCGCGCAAGCGCGCAGCAGCTGGCCGAGAAGTAGATGGCGCTCCTAAGCTTTCCGAATCCGGTCGAGTTTTACGAGTCGGCAAAAAACGCGAATCTCGAGCGCGACGAGGTAAACGCATTCGTCTCGATGTTTTACTCCGCGCAGATTTCTTTTTTGTGGCGCAGTGGGGCCAGCAAGTTGGCGCAGTGGATCGGCGAAGGCAAAGCTCTGCAGGACGCGGCAACGGCGATGTACCTCTCGCTTGAGAGCCTCGAGAAGAAAGGCTTTCTAAATCTGACCGTTCCTCAGGATCTACTTGCGGCCGACAACCTTTCGAAATTTGAAACGAGTTACAAGGAGAAATGAGTCATGAGTCTATTTAGTAAGATTGAGAATTTTGTGCATGGCGCGGAAGTAAAAGTAAGCGCCGACTTCGAGAAGCTCGTTGGCAAGGAGCGCGCCCAGCAGTTCGCCCAATCTGCGCTGGCACTGCTAAAAACCGCTGAAGGGAAAGTCGTGGCCGATGCAGTCGAAGCAGTTTCTACTCTCGCAACTGACGGCGCGGGGAAACGGGTGGCGGCCGTCCAGAAAATTGGAACCGACTTAAAAGCTCAGGGCATCACAGTCGCTGAATCACTGCTCAATCTTTTGGTTGAGCTGGCCGTTCAAGCGCTAAAAGGCTACTTCGCAGCCGCATAAACCGGAGTTTGTCGCGACGCCCGGCTCGTTCGACCTCTCTGGCAGGCGGGCCGGGAACTTCTTTTTCGTTGCCCAATTTACAATGCAGTTATCGCACGCCATAGGTTGGCTGGGCCTGGCTTTTTGCTTCTCTTTAACCCCCTTACAGGCCCAGCTTCCTAATCCCGATTTGACCCCAGGCGCGATTCGCACTACCAATGCGGACGAGATTTGCTCTGCGTCTTTTCGCACGAAACCCTTTCGCAAAACAACTGCGGCGATGAAGCGCCAAGTGTGTAAGGCATACGGAGTGAAACCATGCCCCAAGGCCGTGCGAGAGGAAATTGACCATCTCATCCCCCTCGAGCTCGGTGGAATGGACGACGTCAAAAACCTATGGCCCGAGCTTGCGAAATATTCAGACGGCTCGCCTGGCTTTCACGTTAAAGACAAACTTGAAAACGAGTTACATCGCCGAGTGTGCGCCGGCCTGATGTCGCTCGAGGATGCTCAAGGGTGTATCTCGCACAACTGGATTGACTGCAACCATGCGGTGTTCGCGGGAGAAACGAAGTGACCTTTCGCGATCCTCTCTTTACCGACCCTTCGTCATGGAAACATCCCGATGAATGGAAAAAACATTATCTCGAGGACCGCTCACCTGAGGAACTACGAAAGGATGTTACCACGGCTCATGACCGCATCCGGCTTTTGGTTCGCGCGAATGACGAGCTGCGCACTCAGGTGTTGCAGTGCAAGTCGGCGCTTCAGAAATTAGGCTGGGCAAAAATCTGGATCAAAATTCTAACCTTCCTCGTCGCCGCTGAAGGGTCGGTCATTGGCTGGCTCCTGCAGGCGTTCCTCT
Organism: Acidobacteriota bacterium; assembly: GCA_019247235.1. Taxonomy (GTDB): domain Bacteria; phylum Acidobacteriota; class Terriglobia; order Terriglobales; family Acidobacteriaceae; genus Gp1-AA145. The sequence continues at coordinate 3,779 of JAFAPG010000045.1, read as the reverse complement.
CACGCTTCCCGCTGAAGTAACCCCCTTCTCTCGTGTACATCTCCCGCCGTCTCGCGCACCGGGCACACTCCGAGCTTCAGGTTGCCATGGGCGCCATCGTCGTCGGTCGGTACGACTTGGCGCTCGATACTCTGCGCAACCTGTCTAAACTGCTGGCCTCAAAAACCGAGACAACTGAAGAAGAACAAGCCCGCAAGACACGCGAAGATGAAGGGGCGGGCTCCGAGCCCCCCAAAGAGCGCTAAGCCGCGGCCTCTTTCTCCGTGCCTTCCATCCAGTTCCAAGTCCTCGGCGAATTGTTCGCGGAGTACTGGATTCCTGAGACATAAAGCGGACCCCCGCCACCATCTGGGAAGAGATAGCCGTTACAGGTTGTGCCGTTCGTGCCGGTGACGAGAAACGGTACCTGCTCGCCGGGCGCATAATGGCGCGTCTGCTGTTGCGTATGCCCTCCACCACCAATTCCCCCACCTCCCGAGCCGCTGAGTCCGGTTCCTGTCTGGACCTGTTGATTGAGTTTTGAAATCTGCTCGGCTGTGATCTTGTCGATGGTGAAATTTACAAACCTACCCTGTGTGGGTCTGTTGTTCATGGGAAGTAAATCCTCCTAGAGAAGATAGTACCCCTTAGGTTGCAAGCCGGAGACGGTCCCCCGGGGGCAGGATCTCGATTTCCGGGAAGGCTACACTCGCCGGCAGCTCCAGGCGTTTACGTAGCTGCTTCCAGGCTGCAACTACGATCGAGGGATCGTTGGCCACCATCTCGCAGATGATGGAATGAGCGACCATGGTAAGGGGTTGAGTTCGCGGGGGTTCAATTCGCCCCATGGCGATCGCGATTGCGCACTCAACACATAGATAAGCCTGCTTTTGATCGCTCTGCCGGCGCGGCTGAATTCCTACCGTTCGGCCATCGATTCTTAGCGCCACGGCCGCATCTGAAATCTCTACATCCTCCCTGCACCGAATGCAGGGCGAACACTCTCTCGCCGCCATAGAAACCTCCCTTTTTACGAGTGGCGCCATGGTGGCGCCACGCACTCAGTGTCGCCCATTACCTCTGTAATCTCGCGCCGAGAGTGGTTTACAAGGTAGATTCCCTTTAACTCCACACTGATGCCTGGTTGGGGCGCTCTCTCGACTCGACTGAGCGCCCCTTCTTTAAATTTCTGATGTCGAAACCTCTCACTCGAAAAGAAAAATCGATCGCTTCGAAGTACCGCCGAATGCTGAACGCCCAACGTCGCGCCGCGTCTCAGTATGAACTCTCTGATCGGCTGGGTTTTGAGCTCGGTCAATTGGCTGGTGGCCACGGGCAGTTGGTGCGCATTTCGCAGAATCTTGCGCTTCAGGTCACCGAGCCCATGAAAACTGCCATCGAGAATCCCAAACGCGAGCCCACGCAAATGCCAAAGGCCTGGGCGCATGCGGCCGTCAGGTTCTTTGATTTCAAGGAAATTACTCTCCCTGCCGAACCGACTCCGTAGTTTCCCGACTCCCTAATCAGTACTTTTTCGTGCCACAATGGGCGGAACTAGGGGGAGGGGAGGACCGTACGTATATCTCCGTGCGTTTAGCTCATCGCGTCCACAGCCGTCTGACCACCATTATGGGAGCGATCGAAACCGGGAAAAAAGAATTAGCAGTCGAAGAAGTACATAGACTTGCGCGCCTGATCGCCGCCCACACCGGAACCGCCGAACTCGACCGCCTGCATCAGCAGATTGAAGACGCGCAAGAGTTAGAGATCGCCTCACGGCTGTTTCCCCGAGCTTCAGCCTGATCGACTTTAGCTACAGCTAAACTCCGATTCCCATCCGTTTTGGGGTGGATTTTCATCCTGCCGGCGCCGCCTTTACTTTTCGGGTGTCTCCCACCTCTGGCAGCCGCATTGCATTCCGCACTTCATGGAGTAGGGGGTCGCAGGGGGCGGTAGCCCCCCGTACAAATTTGCAGTTTCAGAAATCGCGTTAGCGCACCGAAAAGGTGTTGGAGTTCGTCGGGAGTTCGAGCCGGCACCGAAGTTGGGGGTTAAGGGGGATACCTTTAAATAGAGAAATCACTTCTAAAAGCAACTTCGGGGGTCAATTTCTGCCCCACTTCCTAGCAGGATCTGCCCCCTTTCCATGCAATCATTGCCCCGGTCTACACACAGAAAGATGATGCGCGACTGCCGGCAGGAACCTCCTGAGTAAAATGGGGGAAACGCGGTAGGGTCACAATCGTGGCGGAAAAGCCCCTTTGAGCACACGGCTCCGAGGGGCTTTCGTTTGTGGAAAAGTTAGGCCATGCAAAAATTGCATGACGCTCAGGGATCGGGGAAGACGAAGCCCCAGTACACCAGCCGGCGCCGGGCCCGGACAGGATCAAGACTCCAGGCGGCGCAAACTTTCAGGAAGGCCTCAGGGAAGGGAAGGGGGGCGCGGTACTGCTCGGCCGCGATCGCGTGCTCATTTCCGGCTTCGAGGCGCTTGACCTCGCCCATGAATTGCCGCGCCGCGCGGCTGGTTAACGTGTGAGGCTCGCACTTTTCTGGGCGAGGCTTCGCTTCAGGCGCTGGCGCGGGCTCGGCACCTCTGGCCATGGGCTGGCGGCAGCGGCGGTTGAGCTCGTCGAGGTTCAGTTCGTGCCGGGCGGTGTGCATGAAGACGCCTTGCTCGTCCGTGGTGTTTGCTTCCTGCTTGAGGACGATAACCCCGGTGTCTTCGAGATCGCGGAGGTTATAGCGCGCCGCCCGCTCAGATTTGTCGTTCGCGTGCTTGGCGTACTTCTCGACGCTGGTAAAAAACATGATGCGGGCGCCGTGGGGTTTCGTCGCCGCCTCCCACATCGCCAAGAGGAAACTTCCCAGGTGATCGCGGCCGTAATGGCGCTTGGTGCCCGAGACGACGCGCTCAACCGAGAAGTCGGCTCGCCGGATCAGGTCGAGGACCTCCTGGCGGGAGTAGCCCCTCATGCGGCCTCGCTCACTGTTCGGGTAAAGGGCCTGAACAATTGCTCGCCGCACTCGCCGCAGGTGCCGATCAGCCCAAACTCGCACTCGCGATTAAAGGCTACCGTGTGCAGCACTTCGCAGTAGGGGCAGAAGTAGAGCTCTTCGATCGGAACCGCCAGGTATTCAACGAGGTAGGGAGAGACCGCTGGCGGCTTCTGGTTTGTACTTTCTTCGCCGCCGATTTTGAGGTAATCTGACATCGCTTGATGCTTCTTCAGAACGTGGACTAGCAGCCTCGTTCAGCCCTCTACCTCGACCGGATGGGGGTTCTCACAAAGTTGGCGGCGCGAGAACACAGCCCTCGCGCCGTTTGCTTTTTAGCCGGCTCGTACGGCTTGGCCAAGAGAAACCTTTTGCGCAATGCGCGCGCACTCTTTTGCGAGATTCATGAGCTCGCGCTCCGTGTTGGCCGCTTTGCGCATGCGCTCGCCTACCCGCACAGATAATACCTGCGCGGCCATGAGGTGTTCATGCCGCAGAGCTTCGCTTTCTGAGTGAAACCAGCGGCGCCGCCTTCGGCCGAGAGAGTCCTTCCAGTCGGCCACAAAAGCCTTTCCGTCGCGAAACATGGTTTTTGTCTCCCCCTCTAACGACGAGGCAAAAGCAGTACACGCTCTCGTCTGAAGATCTTAATCGCACAAGTCGGGTTTCGAATTCAAGGGGAATCTGGCTTGATAATGACACCCCCTCCTGAAAAACCACTTGACTGGCAGATTCAAGACAGTATACGGTACTCCGGACGGTGTTGTGAGCATCGTTTTTGAGAGGCTGCTGCCATGGTCGAG